>JBFZEY010000150.1:0-5687 GCA_041306625.1 Spirochaetota bacterium
GAGCCGCGTGGAATCATCCCTCAAGAACACCGCGCTCTGGGAAGAGGCAAAGGACCGGCTTAACGAATCCGCCCTCGCGTTGTCGGGCGGCCAGCAGCAGCGTCTGTGCATAGCGCGCACCATCGCCATCGAACCGGAGATCATTTTGATGGACGAGCCCGCCTCGGCACTCGATCCCATATCCACCCAGAAGATCGAGGAGCTTATCCAGGACCTCAAGAAGCGGTACACCATCGTGATCGTTACCCACAATATGCAGCAGGCGGCGCGCGTAAGCGACTTTACGGCGTTTTTTTACATGGGGAAGATGATAGAGATTAACAGGACCGATATCATTTTCACGAAGCCGGACAACGAAATGACTGAGAACTACATAACCGGTAAATTCGGTTAATCGAGGAGGACAGATGCCCACCCACCTGGAACAGGAGCTTGAGAACATCCGAAGCAAGGTCTTCGAAATGGCCGATATCGCCATAGAGGCCATCGGGCGTTCGATCGAATCGCTCAAGCGAAGCGACATTCGCCTCGCCAATGAGGTCCTTCAGCGCGATACCGTACTTGACCAGCTCGAAATCGCCATCGATGAGGAATGCGTACGGATCCTCGTCACCCGGCAGCCTGCCGCGGCCGATCTTCGCCTGGTACTGTCGCTGTTGAAGATCAACACCGACCTCGAACGCATCGGCGATCTCGCGACGAACATCGCGCGCGAGACAATCCGTCTCGACGGAAAGCCGACTCTAAAGCCCCTGGTGGACCTTCCGATTATGGCGAAGATGTGCATCGATATGATCAAGGACTCGTTTCAGGCCATTACCGAGAAGAACGTTGCGCTCGCCAAGAGCGTCATAGGCCGCGACAAAGACATCGATGATCTCAATACGCAGGTTTACCGCGAGCTCATCTCGTACATGCTCGAGAACCCCCATACCATCACACAGTCGCTCGGGCTCATCATGGTATCAAAGGCCCTCGAGCGCATAGGCGACCACGCCACGAATATCTCCGAGAAAGCGGTATACTTTATCGAAGGCGAGGATATCCGCCACCAGGAAACCCCATAAAAGGCGGCGATGCCCATGAAAAAAAAGATTTTCGTCGTCGACGACGAGAAGGACATTCAGGAAATCCTGAAAATTAACCTCTCGATGCAGAACCTCGATGTCCGAGTTTTTTCCTCGGGCGAGGAGGCCTTGGCCGAGCTCAAGCACGGCCTGCCCGACCTGATCCTGCTCGACGTTATGATGGATGGGATGGACGGCTTCGAATTCTGCAAATTGCTGCGTGCAGACGCCGATTACAGGGACGTCCCCGTAATATTTCTCTCTGCTAAAACCGAGGAGTTCGACAAGGTGCTGGGACTGGAGCTCGGCGGCGATGACTATATCGCGAAGCCCTTCAGCATTAAAGAGGTCGGCGCCCGCGTCAAGGCGGTGCTCAGGCGGACCGACACGAAGACGAGGCAGATACTCAACGAGAAAAAGATCGCCTACAAGGGCGTGGAGCTCTTTCCCGAGAAGTACGCCCTTAAAATCGATGGCAAGAGCGTCAAGCTTACAAAGACCGAATTTGAAATACTCTTTCTATTCCTTAAGCACCCCGAAAAGATCTTCACCCGCGACAATATCATCGACAGCATACGCGGAGACGACGTATACGTGATTGACAGGACGATCGACGTTCATATAATGAATCTCCGAAAGAAGCTCGGCAAATATAAAAACATTATAAGCACCTTCTCAGGCGTCGGCTACGGCTTCAAAGAATAACCGCCGCGCGGAGTCACGCCGTGTTTAAAAAATTAAGATTTAAAATAATATTCTTCTATACTGTTTTAACGTTTGTCCTCGGACTGTTCTTTTACCTTTTTTTCATCGACCTGGTAAGAGACACGCACCTTTCCATCATCCGGAAGGACATAGCCGAAAAGCTCAGCCTCACGGAGGTCCTTCTTGAACGCGGCGGGACCTTCCAGGCGCGCGATTTCCGCGCTTTGCACGGCGAGGTTCGGCGCATCTCCTCGATAATCAAACTGCGTGTCAGTGTGATCGATCTGAACGGCGTTGTGCGCGGGGACTCATCCCTCGACGAGGAAACGCTCGATAACCATTACTACAGAATTGAGGTCAGGAAGAGCATCGAGGAAGGCCGCGGCGAAAGCATCCGTTACAGCAATTCGCTCCGAACTGAAATGCTCTACAGCGCCCGAAGAAGCAACGGGTATATCATACGTCTCGCGAAACCACTTGACGAAATTGATCAGAGCGTGGCGAGCGTTCGCAACTTCATTATTTCAGTAATGGGCGGTCTGCTCCTCCTCGCCTTTCTCGTAAACATGGCCATATCGAAGGTCATTACGCGGCCCATCAACGAAACGATTGATTTCGCACAGGATTTCGCCCGTGGCGACCTTGCCAGGCGCATCTTCAATTACAGCGACGATGAGGTGGGCAAGCTCCAAAAGTCGCTCAACCATCTTGCTGACTCCCTGCAGGATAAGATCAACACGCTCGTTCTTGAACAGAACAAGCTCCAGGTTACCATCGATAACATAAACGACGGTATCGCGGTGATCGATGGCGCTAAAAAGGTAGTGCTTTTAAACAGGGCATTCGCCGCCTTTATGGAAATCAAGATAATTCCGAACGGAAGGTATTTTTACGAGGCAATCAGGAACAGCAGCCTTAACGCGAGCATTGAACGGTGCCTGGCGGACGGCGATGAATCGAGATTCGAATTGGAGCTGCTCAACGGTATGAGCCTGGACGTCAATATCAACCCCATCCGTGAGGAGAAGACGCTGCAGGGCGTTCTTATCGTATTGCACGACGTTACCGAGCGTAAACGTATAATGCGCATAAAAACCGAGCTGGTCGGCAACCTCTCACACGAACTCAAGACACCGATAACCATACTGAAAGGATACCTGGAAACGATGCGCGAGCACCTTCACGACCCTTCGTCCACCTCGGCCTTCCTGGAAAAGGCGCTCCAGAACATCGACCGGCAGAACTCGATCATCAACGACATGCTCAAACTCAACATGCTCGAAACCGCCCCGGTCTTTCCGGTCGAGCGTATCAGCCTGGCGGACATCATCTCCAACTGCGTCGACATCCTGGCCCCCAAGGTACGTGATCGCGGGATCGCTATTACCCTCGGCCTTGGTGATTCCCGCCTTGAGCTCTCGGGGAACCGCTTTCTTGCGGAGGAGGTGTTCTTCAACCTTATCGACAACGCGATCAACTACAACCGTCCCGGGGGCAGCATCGGCGTAAGCGCCGAAATCCGCCCGGGATCGCTCCTCGTCATCGTGGCGGACAGCGGGATCGGAATCCCTGAGGAATCGCGCGAAAGGATTTTCGAGCGATTTTACCGGGTGAACAAAAGCCGCTCGCGCGCCACGGGAGGTACCGGGCTCGGGCTTTCAATCGTCAAACACTCGATTGACCTGCTGGGCTGGAACATCTCGGTAAAATCGGGCGTCGCGGGGACGGAGTTTATGGTCAGCATCCCCTATGCGGGGTGAACGGCCGACTTTCAGCTCACGAGATAATAGGCGAGTGCCGACAGGGCGGCGGCGCAGGGAATGGTCAGGATCCAGGCCCATACGATCTGCCCGGCCACGCCCCACCGGACAGCCGATAGACGACGGAGCGATCCGACACCCATAATCGATCCGGTAATGGTATGCGTCGTGCTGACGGGCACTCCCAGCGCGGACGATATGAAAAGGCTCACCGCTGCGCTGGACTCGGCGCAGAAACCGTCTACGGGCCGAAGCTTCGTCACCTTTTGCCCCATGGTCTTGACGATGCGCCATCCGCCGAAAAGCGTGCCCGCCGCGATCGCGGCGTGGCACGATAGTACAACCCAGAGCGGTACATAGAATGTGCCTCCGAGCATTCCGGTGCTGAACAGCAATACGGCTATTATTCCCATAGTCTTCTGGGCGTCGTTCCCGCCGTGGCCGAGACTGTAAAGTGCCGCCGAAACCAGCTGTCCCTTCCTGAAAAGATGGTCCACTTGCATCGGGGCGTAATTCCGGAAGGCCCTGTAGACTATGACTCCTATCAGGGTACCGAGAAAGAATCCCAGCAGGGGTGATATAAAGATGAACGCGACCGTCTTCCCTATACCCGAGTAGACCAGCGACTTCCATCCCGCCTTAACAAGCGAAGCCCCTATCAGCCCGCCCATGAGTGCGTGCGACGAACTTGTGGGCAGTCCGAAATACCAGGTGATGATATCCCAGGCGCAGGCCCCGAAAAGCGTGCCGAATATTATGCCTGGATCTATAACGGCCACATCAACTATTCCCTTGCCCACGGTATTGGCCACATGCAGGCCGAAGAACAGAAAGGCGATAAAGTTGAAGAACGCGGCCCAGATAACGGCATACCGTGGAGATAGAACGCGCGTTGAAACGATGGTCGCGATCGAATTTGCGGAATCATGAAAGCCGTTGAGGAAATCGAAGAAGAGCGCCAGTGCTATGAGAAACAGAACGGTTGCCGTCATTACTATGCCTGTTTGACTAGGATGGTCTCGACGACATTGGCGACGTCTTCGCATTTGTCGAGCACCGTTTCGGCTCCCTGGAAAACCTCTTTCCATTTAATCAGATAAATAGGGTCCGTGGCCTCATCGAAAAGCTTGCTTATGACGAAGTCCCGCAGCTGGTCTCCGGAATTTTCAAGCCGGTTGACCTCGATGCAGTCGTCGAGGATCGCGGCCGGTTTTTTGCTGTCGCGCAGTCCTTTTACCGCCCTAGCGAGGACCGTGACTGATTTATCGATTATATCCGCGAATTGAATCATATGCTGGTTTACGCCGGAAAGCCGGTAGAGGCGCATCTGGTTGCATATTGTATGCATTATATCGACAACGCTGTCGAACTCGTGGGCCAGGAGGTGTATGTCCTCCCTGTCGAACGGCGTTATAAACGTCTTGTTGAGCTTGTTGATGATGTCGTGGGTGATATCATCGCCTTCGTGTTCGATGTCCCGCATGCGCTGGACGGTCGCATCATCGAAGATGCCGGACTGAACGAGCTCCTTGAAATATTTCGCGGCCTTAACCGCGCAATCGGCCTGCCTGTCGAACAGGTCAAAAAATTCAAATTCACGGGGAAGAAAGCTGAATTTCATATAGATGCCTCAGGGTATTTGAACGGAAGCCGGCGCCGTTACGCTCCTGGCGTATTTAAGCTTACGCACGGCGACGAGAGCACATACCACCCGCGTATTGATTTTCGCAATAAGAAAATATTCTCTTTCTTAACAATTATTTAACAATACATTAACACTATTATGTTGCTTTTTAGGGATAGGGTTGTTTCCCCCGTCCGGTATTATATACCTTCAGGCCCAGGCGAACATACTATGAAATTTCAATTCGTTGTTTAACGAAATTATTCCAGAAGCTGAATCGTATGCATTGTTATACCGTTTTACGTGAAGGGGCCGGAGGTAAATAATATTTTTCTACCAATTATGTGCCATGGCACGAAAACAGGGGTTATCGAGCATGCGAATGGCGATCTTTGAACAATTTTGCCCGGAAGTTTTAAAGGGGGCGACTGGAAGCGAACGATATGCTGGGGACTGGTAGGTGAGCGCCTACAGATTAACCTTCATACGCTTACGGAAACGGTTCCGGGTTATGAGGCCCGCGAGTTTGAG
>JBFZEY010000151.1:0-6407 GCA_041306625.1 Spirochaetota bacterium
GCCATGCAGATGATCACCACCATCAATACCGCTTTCAAGCTCAAAACCTGCCGCCGGCCGCTGCCTCTGACAGAGCAAGAACGCTCGTGCCTCAACTATCAGATAAACCGCTGCCACGGGATATGCCGCAACGCCATGTCCGCGAAAGAATACCGCGCGATCATCGAAACCGCCATGCGCTTTCTGGAAGGAAACATCGATCCGGTCATCGACGACCTGAGCACAATCATGGACGGTTACGCCGCACGCCTGGAATACGAAAAAGCGGCCCGAATGAGGGACGTTATCGCGGACATCCGAAAAATCACCGGTGTTCAGAAGGTACTCGCGCCGGTGGGCAGCGACCAGGATTTCGTGGGCCTCTCATCGGGAGGCGACGAGGCGATAGTGCTTCTCTTCGAATTCCGGTCCGGTGCGCTTGTCGGAAGAAAAATCTTCATTTTCGAAAACGCCAAGTATTCCATGCCCGGCGAAATAATCCAGGCCTTCCTGGTCGAATACTACCGGGGTGCGGAGGTACCCCCGCGCATCGTCGTTTCATCCGACATGGCCGACCGAAGTACCGTCGCTGAATACTTAAGCTCGCTCGCCTCGCGCAAGACGGTCATATCGCTTCCGAAGACGGCCGACGAACGGGGGATACTCCAGATGGTGCAGAAAAACATCGACCTCGTCATTGCAGACCGGCAGGCGCACAAAAGCTTCGCCGACAAAGAGAGAGGACTTACGGAACTCGCCGATGCGCTCGGCCTTCCCGGCCCGCCCGAGGTCATCGACTGTTTCGATATCTCGAATATACAGGGCCAATACGCCGTCGCCTCGATGATCGAGTTTAACGAAGGTGTCCCCGATAAAAAAAACTACCGCCGGTTCAGGATTCGCGGGTACGAGGGGGCCAACGATCCCGGCATGATACACGAGGTGGTGGGAAGGAGGCTACAGCATCTGTTGAACGAGGGCATTCCCTTCCCCGACCTGATGGTCGTCGACGGCGGACCCGCGCAGCTCTCCCGGGCCATGGAGGCGCGCGACGCGCTGGGAGCGTCCGTGCCGATCATCTCTCTCGCCAAGCGCCTCGAAGAAGTGTACTACGACCCCAAAGCGGCACCGCTTCGACTCGATCAAAACCCGGCCGCGCTAAAAATTCTGCAGGCGGCCCGTGATGAGGCGCACCGCTTCGCCATAGGCTATCACCGCTCGCTCCGCGATCGTTCCATAACCGCTTCGGTGGTGGATTCAATACCGGGGATAGGCGCAAAAAAGAAGGCGCTTCTGCTCAAAAACGTGCCCGAACCCGCAAAGATCCCGGAAATGACGATGGATGAGATCGCGCTGGTGCCCGGGATCGGTGCGAAAACGGCGGAAACGATCTATCGCCACTTTCACCGCGAGGTGTAAGCTATACGATCTTGAAGAGAATGGCCACGATATCCGATTCCGGTGAAGCCAGCCCCAGGAAGGACAAAAAGCGGTCCTTGATCGCGGCAACGATCTCTTCCGGCCGCTCTGCGCGGTGTTCTTTTATCAGGGTGCGCAGGCCGCCCGTCCCAAAGGACTCCCCCTTCTGGTTCTTCGACGTCACCAGTGCCTTCGAGTAGACGAATCCTATGTCGCCGCGCAGGAGGTTGGTCCGGCCCATACCGTAACTCGCCTTCGGGTCGTACCCCAGGGGAATCCCCTCGGTATCGAGCGAATCGAAATCGTTCTTATCGATGCGGTAAAGCTCAAGCGGCGGGAAGCCCGCGTTGGAGTAGATGAGCCGCATCGAACGCAGATCGTAATACAGGTAATAGGCCGTAATGAGGCCGCTCTCGCCCGAACCGTACTCATACACCGCGTTGTTCATCTTCTGGATCACCGAATACGCCGACGGGGCTTCCTCGATACACGACTGGAAGGCCGAGCGCAGCACAACCGAGTAGAGCGCGCTGTTGATTCCAACGCCCGCAATGTCCGTGGCGACCACACCCACGCCGTGGCTGCCGGGTCGGATAAAGTCAAAATAATCTATTCCCTCTCCATAGCGCGGGATGACGAACGCACCGAACTTGATGCCGATGAGATTGGGAAGCTTCAACGGGACGGCCTTCGAGAGGATGTCCGACGAGAGGTCCATCGTCCTGCTGATGAGCTGCTGTCGCTTCGATTCTTCGTAAATCAGCGCATTGGAGATATGAGTATTGCTCTCGGAGCGGAAATAATCGAGTTTTTCGATTTCGTCGGGCTTATACGACGCAAGCGAGTCCTTGTCGCCCAGGCAGAGGAGCCCCAGCACCCTTCGCTCGTGATAGATCGGAATGACGATCCGGACGGCGCCTGCCGAAAAAAACTGCAGAAAATCGTCCCGTATCTCGGCGAAGCTCTTTTCATCGGTGTAAACCCTGTCTACGGGAAGCACCTCCTGGTTCCGTATAAACCAGCGGACCACCGGGGAGCCCCGCTCGAGCGGAGGCATTTCAACCGCCAGTCCCTTCTGATAGGCGAGCTCATACCGCTTCGAATCGTTGTTGAAGAGAATGAAAAACGCGCTTTTTAAAAAGAGCGAATCGTGCAGGATGTCAACCGAGCGCTGGATAATGGTCGTAAAATCCCTCAATCCGCCCACGTCCCGGACGAAACTGTCAATTATCGATTCGAACTCGTACTGTCTGCGCTTGAAGGCGTGGTCGATCGCCGGCTGCACGTACACCGAGAAGAGAAGAAAGACGATAACCACCACCCCCGCTATCACGAAAAGCGGCGCCTCCCCGATCGACCAGATGTTCGAATCCCAGGCGCCGAGAACCAGGAAGATCGGTATAAAAATGGCCATCGAGATAATGGTATACGTAACGGTCTTATGGACGGCCGTGGTCATGTCCATGACATTATACGAAATAATCGAGTAGAAGAGGGAGCCGAAGGCGATGAACGAGGCGAGCGACGGTCCGAGCACGTACAGATCTGAATAATTAAAAAATCGCGGCAGAATGATCGAACAGACGGAGGCGCCGGTCAGCCCTATGGACGTTCCGATAAACACGAAGCGCATCTGCAGCTTGAATATCCGAATGGTCGTCTTGAAGTATTTAACAATAAAGTTTGAGGTTCCGAGGAGCAGATATATCAGAACGACCAGCGCATAAAAAGTATAGAAGAAATTAAAATCCCTGACGAGCTTTCCTTCTTTAAAGTATGCCGCGCTGATGCTCCAGTCGGTGAAATTGACGATCACGCTGACGATGACCGTTGGAATAAATATCAGGACGGTGTACTTGAAGGGGAAGCGTTTTTCCCCCTTCGGGAAAACAAGCGAAACGCCGAAGAGCGCGGTGAAAGTGAAGGCCGTCGCCGCCTGGGTGATTCTGTTTATCTCGGTAAGGAAGGGCGAGTCCGGAAACGCGTAGGTGATGAACATCGTGAAAAGGATTCCGAAACCCGAAAGTGTCAGCAGCGCGTAGTAACGGTGCACCTGGTCACGCCAGTCCTTGTACATAACGAACAGGGCCATGAAGGGCAGCAGGATGGACGCCACGAGCGACAAAATAATACTTATGGTAACCATAGCCTTCCCCGCTCGACAGATTTGCCTGGAACCGACCCGACCCCGCATACAGCCGCGCAAGCGGACCGGTAAAGCGATAATATGACAGTACTAGCGGATCGCGCGGGAAAATGCAATTAAAAAGAGGAATCGAACGGGATGCGCGGCTTACTTATCTGAGTAAAACCCTGAACCGAACGGTTCTGGACTGGTCCGCGGGTCTCTGGTTCATGATTCCGGAGGAGAGGATCAGGCCGTCCTGAATTCCTCCGTTCGTATAGCCGACCGCCGTCGCAAAACCGTGCATGCCCGTGGGGAAGGAGCCGTCGCATTCGCGCTGGATGTCATCGAGAAAGCGCGAAGGGGCCTCCGCTTCAATATAACCATCGGTTACCACGGTCACCCGCGCACGGTTTTTTCTTAGGATCGACATGGTCTTTTTCATATCGTATGCGCTGCCGATCTCGCGCGAAACCTCCCCGCTCCCGGCGCCCGCCGCGATCCTCGCGCCGCTTCGCCGCTCGCCCGTGGGACCGTTTTTAAACTGGTCGATACCCACCAGGAAGATCACCATCGCCGCCACCGCGGAGGGAATCACCCGTTTGTAATACAGCTGTCTTTTCCTTTTTCTGTCGCAGAGGATTACGCGGGAGAGGGTTGCGCGGGCAAATTCATCGCGGGAACGAATGCCGATCAAGCGAAGGCACGAGACCATCCTGACCATGCGCCCCAGCTGTTCGAATTCGCGACCGCATGCGGGGCAGCCGTTTAAATGCTCCATCAGCGATTTTTTACGCGCGGCGTTCAATACCTCGTCGTGCAGGTCCGACAGCAAACCGAAAGTGATGTGTTCCCTCGTCATAAGAGTCCCCTCTCAGCGAGCCGTTTTTTCAAGAGTTCCCTTCCCCTGTGGATTCTCACCTTGACGTTGGAAAGATGTATCCCCAGGACCCGTGCTATATCGCCATAGGCAAGCCCCTCGATATCCCGCAGCACAAGTATCTCCTTGTAATCATCGGGGAGCGCGTAAAGCTCCTCTCTAACTATTCTGAGCGTGTCCCCGGTAATGACGTCGTCCTCGGGGGTCTGGCGTTCGTCAGGGATCGGAATCTCGTACTCTTCGCCCCCCTCGGACCTTGTCAGGGCCACCAGCGGGAACCGGTCCCTTTTCTTCCGGTAGTTCTTGCAGTAATTCACCATTATGCTGAACAGCCATGTGGAGAACTTCGCCTCCCGCCGGAACGAACGCAGGGCCTCCATCGCCATCAGGAATACTTCCTGCGCGATATCGAGCGCTTCGTCGTAGTTATAAACCCTCGAGTACGCGTATCGAAAGATACGGTCCTGGTATTTTTCGATGATCGCGGAAAACGCCTCGATATCCCCCGCAAGCACCCTGTCTATTACTTCTAGGTCACTTTTATCCGACATGCCGGTATCCGTTGGGTTACAAAAAAAATCAACCCCGTATCCTTATAAACCGGCGCTTACCGACCTTGACGATTGAGTCGCAGGGAAGCGGCAGCTCGAAATCCTCGCTCTCGACCTTACGGTTATCCACATACACGCCGCCGCCCTTGATGAGGCGGCGGGCCTCGCCGTTGCTCGCCGCCAGGCCCGCGAGCACCAGGAGCTTCGCAATCCAGACCGAGCCGTTTGCCGCTTCCCCGGCGGGAACGGTAAATTCCGGTATTTCGTCCGGCAGGTCCTTGCGGACGAATATCTTGTTGAACTCGGCCTCGGCCTTCTCCGCGGTCTCGGCATCGTGGAACTGGGCGCAGATCTCCTTCGCCAGGCGCACCTTGATATCGCGGGGATGGGCCGAACCGTCCCTCATCCCCTTCTCCATGGAGTCGATCTCGGCATAGGGCACGTCCGTAACAAGGCGATAATAGAGAAACATTATCTCGTCGGAGATGGACATCGCCTTGCCGAAAATCGCCCGCGGCGACTCGTTGATCCCGATATAATTGCCGAGCGACTTCGACATCTTCTGCGAACCGTCAAGCCCCACCAGAAGGGGAAGCGTCATGATCACCTGTGGTTCCTGGCCGTATTCCCTCTGGAGATCGCGGCCGACAAGCAGGTTGAATTTCTGGTCGGTTCCGCCGAGCTCGATGTCGGCCTTCAGCGCCACCGAGTCGTATCCCTGTACCAGCGGATACATGAATTCCAGGATGGATATCGGCTTGCCCTCTTTGTAGCGGTTGGCGAAATCGTCGCGCTCGAGCATTCGGGCCACGTTATAGCGCGAGGTGAGCTCCAGGACGTCGGCAAAGCCCATCGGCTGGCACCAGCGCGAATTGAAATCGACCACGGTGACGGCGGGATCGAGTATTTTAAACACCTGCCGCTTATAGGTCTCGGCGTTGGCGAGCACCTCTTCGCGGGTCAGGCGCTTGCGCGTTTCGGATTTGCCCGACGGGTCGCCGATCATCCCGGTGAAATCGCCGATAAGGAACACCACGGTATGCCCCATGCGCTGGAAATGGCGCATCTTTCGAAGGAGCACCGTGTGCCCCAGGTGGATGTCGGGCGCCGTGGGATCAAAACCGGCCTTCACGATGAGAGGTTTCTGCTCCCTCTCCGAACGCTCCAGTTTCTTGAGGAATTCGTCCTCCGGGATTATTTCTTCCGTGCCGCGCTTGAGAAGCTCAACGTCGTTCTTGATCATACAACCCATCCATACTGCGGTAATGTGCGGCAAGGGCACGAAACGCACCTGCCGCGTGTGCGTGAATAGAATGAAAACACTATACACGACGGGGATGTCAACGATATTTGTTCGATGTGAGGGTTTTTGCGGCAAAGGGCAAAAGACCCGGGGATGCAATCCGCCCCCTGGATACGCGGAATCAGTTATAGGTCGCGGTGAACATGATGC
>JBFZEY010000152.1:0-2783 GCA_041306625.1 Spirochaetota bacterium
AAACGTGTACCTGCTGAACCTGTACATGTTCGGCGGGGTCGGCCATCTCCAGGCTAATTACGAAAAGCTATTCGCTCTCGGCTATGGAGGGATAAAAAAACAGGTCATTGAAAAAATGGAGGCCCTTGACCTTTCGATGCCGGACAATCTGAAAAAGCGGGAATTCTACCAGGCCGAACTGGTGGTCCTGGACGCCGCAAGCGCGTACCTGCGGCGCTATGCCGCCCTCGCCCGCGAAATGGCTCAAAAAGAGAAACAGTCCCCATGGAAAGCGGAACTCCTGAAAATAGCCGACAACTGCGAATGGGTGTCGGAGAATCCGCCGCGGACCTTCCACGAGGCGCTGCAGCTGCTCTTCATGGCCACCACCATACTTCTCATAGAAACGAACGGCCATTCCGTCTCCCTTGGCCGCTTTGATCAATACATGCATCCTTTTTATCGCAGAGATATAGAAACAGGGGCGGCTACGCGGGAGTCGATACAGGAGCTCATAGAGATCCTTTACGTAAAACAACTCTGGTGGACAAAACTCCGCGACCGGATGACGGTCATACCGAACTCCGGCAGGGGCATGGGCGGCGATGCGCTGACGGTAGGCGGCGTCGACAAGGACGGGAACGACGCGACGAACGATTTAACCTACATGTGCCTGGATGCCCACGCCCATACGCGTATCGGCACGCCCTGGCTGGCGGTGCGCTGGCACGAAAAAACCCCGCGGGAGCTGAAAGTCAAGACCGCCAATGTCATACGCATCGGCACAGGCCAGCCTAAGATCTTCAACGACCAGGCGGCCATACCCGCCTCCCTTCGCGCTGGAAGGACCATCGAAGATTCGAGAAACTATCACGTGGTGGGCTGCGTCGAGATAGACGCCGGCGGCAAGGAGTACGGATGGCACGACGCGTCGTATATCAGCATAGCAAAAGTCTATGAACTTGCGATAAACAACGGCCAATGTATCGGGTGCGGGTCGCACTGTATGCGCTGGGATAAATGCGGCGGCATCGGCAAGCGCCTTGGGCCCGAAACCGGAAGCCTGGCCGATTTCACCTCCTTCGAGCAGGTGCTCGATTCATACGACAAGCAGATGAAATACTGGACCGACCAGATGGTCGCGGGGATCGAGATCATGGACATCGTCCACCAGCGAATGAAGCCCCTTCCATTTCTTTCAGTCCTGACCGACGACTGCACCGAGCGTGGCATCGATGTGACGGCCGGTGGAGCCGCATACAACTTCACCGGGCCGCAGGCGGTCGGTGTGGGCACGGTGGCCGACGGGATGGCCGCAGTTAAACAGCTGGTCTTCGAAGAAAAGCGGGTGAGCGGCAGGGAACTGCTCGACGCCTGCGAAAACAACTGGAACGGGTACGAACCGCTGTACGCGCTGGTGAACAGCGACAAGGTGCACCACTACGGCAACGACGACGAGTACGCCGACGGGCTCGCGAGGTTTGCGGCCGACACCTACTGCAAGCACGTGGAGAACAGGCCCAACGCCCGGGGCGGCAAATACCTTCCCGGCGTGTACTCCGTTTCCGCCAACGTGGCGCTCGGCCTCGTCCAGTGGGCGTCCCCCGACGGACGAAAGGCCCTGGAACCGGTTTCGGACTGCGTGGGCGCCGTCCACACCCACCGGGGGTCCCATGACACCTGCGGGCCCACCGCCATGGTGAAGTCCGTGGCAAAGCTGGACCACGTACGGGCCGGGAACGGCACCCTGCTCAATATGAAGTTCACTCCTTCCGCCGTAGCGGGTGAAACGGGGCGCGACAATTTCATCTCGCTCATCGACACCTATTTCGATCGGAAAGGGATGCACTGCCAGTTCAACATCTTAAGCCGCCAGACACTGGAGGACGCCATGGCGCACCCGGAAAACTACAAGGACATGCTCATCCGAGTCGCGGGATACAGCACCTATTTCGTCGAGTTGAGCAAGCCGCTGCAGTACGACATCGTGGGCAGGACGGAGCTGTCCTTCGACTAACGGTCAGCTTTCGGAGATACGGGCCGCGGACGGTTTCCGCCGCCGCGGCCCGTATGCCTGATCCATACAAGATTATCATTTGACAAACCGTCTATTTCGGGTAGGCTTTATCTGAATGAATAAACGACATTCACGTAAAAATGGGGGATCCATCCATGAAAAAAAACGCTAACAACGTAGTGCTTGTCGTGAGATGTGAGGACTATGACCGCGACAGGATTGAGGAAATCGTCACGGCAGGGATGAAGCGCCTTGGCTACAGGCCGAAGGGCAAGGTCTTCGTCAAGCCAAACGTCGTTTTCGCCTATGATACAAAAAAATTCGGCGATTCGACCTATACCGAACCGCAATTCGTGGGCGCCTCGCTCCTTGCACTTTCAAAGCAGCCCGGCGTCAAGCGGGTCGACATGGGGGAGAAGACCGCCGTCGGTTTCCCCACCCGCCTCTGCTTCAAGCAGGCCGGCTATTACGATCAGCTCAAGGAGGTGCGAAAGAAAGCGCCCTGCCCTGTGACCATGTTCGCCATGGAGGAAGAGCGCCGCGATTCAGTTTTTCTGGGCGGCAAGGTGCACGATAATTTAAGGGTCCCCCGGACAATGCACCGGGCCGATACCAAGGTCTACCTGCCAAAGCTGAAGTGCCACTGCGTCTGCAATATGACCGGCGCGGTAAAGCTCAACATCGGCATCTGCTCGGACGACGAGCGATCGATACGCCACGACTTCATGCTCAACGAGAAGATCGTGGACCTCCTCCAGGTGGGCTATCCTGATTTCACAATCATGGA
>JBFZEY010000153.1:0-4834 GCA_041306625.1 Spirochaetota bacterium
GTTCTTCCCGCTCATTTCGGGGAGAACCGCAAACCACGGGATAAGCATCCCGGTATATGAAATATAATAGAAGAAGAGCACGGCCCCGAGGAAAATCGCGTTGGTCATGCTCTCTCCCTCCACCGGGGGCGTCCAGACGAGTATGAACGACAGGAAGAGAATCGGATTGGAGATGAAAATATAGGGCTTTCGCCTCCCCCACCGGGAGCGGGTATGGTCGCTGAGGTATCCCATGAGCGGGTCCGTGACCGCGTCGAGTATGCGCCCCCCGGCGAGGATGATGCCGAGTGCCGCGAGCGGGATGTACCGGGTGAGGTTCGATCCGGCCGGCGGAATGTAGAAATACGGCAGCCACGCGTAAAGGATCGTATCAAACAGGTTAAAGCTTAGCCCCGCCAGATTGTAGAGGATTATTTCGCCCATGGTCAGGGGCTTGCCCGCAGGCTGACGCAGCGATCCGCCGTTATTCATGCTCTCCTCCGTCCGGTCATAAATGGTCACCCCGCGCACCGCGCGGAAGTTTCAGCCCCGTGGGTACTGTATCGAATCCCTTATGAAGAACGCGCCGGGCCGTTGCCTGGCGCCTCCCCGACGTCAGGAGGCGAGCAGCCGCCGCACGAGCTCTACGCCCGACTGGGCGTCCTCGCCGTAACCGTCGGCGCCGATCTCGTCCGAAAAACGCTGATTGAGCGGCGAACCTCCGACGATGAAGCGGAACGAATCCTTGAGCCCCTCCTTAGCGAAGAGCTCGATCGTTTCCTTCATTACCGGCATCGTGGTGGTCAGGAGCGCCGACATGCCGATTATGTCGGGTTTGTGCTCTTTCGCCTTTTCCAGGAAGACCGCCGGGCTTACATTGACACCAAGGTCCACGACGTCGAAGCCGTTTCCCTGAAGAAGGGCATGGAGGATGTTCTTGCCGATCTCGTGGATGTCTCCCTCCACGGTGCCGAGCATCACCCTGCCCCGCGATTCATACGCGCCCTCTTTCAGCCCGGGCAGAAGCAGCCGGTAGGCGCTGTCATAGGCCTTCACCGACATCAGCACGTCGGGCAGGAAGTAGTCCCCTTCGCGAAAGAGGACGCCCACCTCGTCGAGCGCGGGCAGACAGGCGCCGTTGAGTACGTCAACCGCCGGTACCCCCGCCTCGAGCGCGCGCCGGGCCAGACCCTCGGTCTCGTCGAAACGCATCTCCACGATTGCCGTTCGCAGTTCCTTTAATATTTCAGCGGACATATCAGGCCTCCATTCAGCCGCAAGGAATTCATCAAGGCTGCGCTTTGCGACCATCTCCACGTAATCGTCCAGCGCCTTTGCTATTCCCGGATCGAGTTCGCGCTCCTTGTGCTTCGACAGTATCTTTTTCGCCTCGTCGCGCGAGCGCTCGAGCATTTCCTTCGAGCCCGCTTTTTCCCATATGTCCCGCTTGTCGCGGTCGGCGAGCTTCGGGATAAAGTGCTCGGCGCGGAAATTGCGCTGGGTGTGCTCCTCCATCAGGTAATTGCCGTCCGGGCCGACGCGCCGGATTACGTCCATGGCGAGCGAGATGTCGCTCACCTCCACCCCGCGAATGGCGCGCTGCACCATCCCGATAAGTTCGTTGTCGATTACGGCAAGCTCGTGCGCCCCGGCCGTGGTCGACTCGATCGTCCCGACGCAGGTGATGTAGTTCGCCCCGCCGAGCGCCGCCAGCAGCATGGACTGGAAACGCTCGACCCCGCACTGGATGTCGATGGTCTTGGACTCGGTGGCGCCCGCCACCGCCCTGCACGGAATGCCGTATGAATGGGCGAGCTGCGCCGCACCCGCGCTGATCATGCCCGTCTCGATGGAGCCGAGCGCCACCGTCCCGCGGCGCATCTCGGCTATCGTCGACACGGTGCCGTACATGACCGGCGTGCCCGGATTCACCGCCTGCGCCATGACGATATGTGCGATAACCTCGGCATTCTGCTGCAGGAGGAGCCCGGCAAGCGTAACCGGCGCGGTCGTACCCGCCATCGCCTCGGGCGAAACCAGAGCCGGCTGGCCCCACTCGGCGAGTATCATGAGCCCCTCGAGCTGTATCTGCGCCGTGGAAAGAGGGCTCTGTATACTTACGATCGTGATGAACGGGTGCCTGTCCTTTATTTTATCCCTCCCGCCCATGGTGATCGAGGTCATTTCCATCATGTCTTTCGTCGCAAGGACGCCGTACGCGCCCATGCCGAAAGACTTGGTGCAGTTTTTCGCCCACGAGCGTATGGCCTCGACGTGGATGCACTGCATCGGGATGTCGTTCGGCCAGATGTCCATCTGGTTGGAAACGATATTGTCGAGATGATCGAACAGTACAATGTGCTCGGTCTGGTCCTTCAGGGTGGTGGGGCGGTATTCGCCCGTCTCGAGATCGTAGAAGTTTATGGCAGTTCCGAGGCCGCCGAACACCCTGGTGTCGGGGTTGACCGGCCATTGCCTGTTCGGATCGGCGCCGCAGAGCAGGTATTCGCGCGGCGCCTTTTTCAGAAGCGACTCCACTACCGACTGCTTGAAATATACGATTTTTTTTGCCTCGTCGACCCTGCAGCCGAGGTCGGCGAGCATCTGCCGCATCTTTTTCACCTCGACCTTGATTCCGACGGTCTCGAGGATCTCGAGGGTGTGCTGCTGTATTGTTTTGATTTCGGCATCGCTCAGAACCTGGAAGCGGTTGCTCTTCATTGTCGATCTCCGTGGCACGAAGCTGGTGCGACTCGCGCAATTAGTTTGCGGTTAGGGAAAGATACGATGAAAGAAAAGTCAATAATGATTTATTCTTCGCCCGACACTACCACGGCTCGATCGAAAAGTCAATACGGTTCAGGCGATCCGGGGATCAGGGTGATGATTCGATTTATGCTTGCGTTCATCGCGCGTATCGTTATATTTTTTACCTGCCATCCATACCAGGTGAGGACCATGCGAAAGACCCGGATTCTGATAGTCGAAGACGAAACCATTATCGCACTGGACGTTCAGGGCATACTGGGAGGACTCGGATACGAAATCGCCGGCATCGCCGGTACGGGGGAGGAGGCCGTCGAAAAAGCCGTTTCGCTCAAACCGGACATCATCCTGATGGATATTCTGCTCGCCGGGCGCATGGATGGTATCGAGGCCGCCCGTGAGATACGCAAAGTCGACAACATCCCGATCATTTACCTTACGGCGAACGCCGACCAGGCGACCGTCGATCGGGCGCAGGACACCCAGCCGTACGCCTACCTGAACAAGCCCATACACGAGCGCGACCTGTACTCGAACATCGAATCGGCCCGGACCCTGCACCGCATCGAGACGAAGCTCCGCGAAAGCGAACGGCGCTTCCGCGACGCGCTCGCCAATGCGCACCTCGTCGCCGTACAGCTCGACACTAACGGTATAATCATCTTCTGCAATGATTTCCTGCTTGATCTGAGCGGCCACACCCTGAATGCGCTGATCGGCGGCAACTGGTTCGATATTTTTGAACGGGGAGCATCCGCCGAATCGAATCGGCTGGCACATCGAAAGATGATCGAACTCGACAGGGTACCCCTGCATTACGAAGGGACGCTGTTGACTAAATCGGGTGAAACCCGCCTGGTCCGCTGGAACATCACCACTCTGTACGATGCGGGCGGCGCACCCTATGCGACAAGCAGCATCGGCGAGGATATCACGGAGATTAAGAGGGCCGGGGAGGCGCTTCAGCGCTCGAACGAAGAGCTTGCCGGCGCCAACGAAGAGCTCCAGGCGTCAATGGAGGAACTGGAGGCGAGCAACGAAGAGTTCGAGGTCGTAAACGAGGAGCTCCATCAAGCGCTCGGGAAACTTACGCGGAGCGAAAGCGATTACCGTATGCTCTTCGAGTCGATGTTCAACGGCTTCGCCCTGCACGAGATTATCTGCGATGGAAAAGAAATGCCTGTCGATTATCGTTTCCTGCTCGTCAACCCGGCCTTCGAAAAGTTTACCGGCCTCAAGGCGGCCGATATCACCGGTAAAACCGTGCTCGAGGTGCTGCCCGGTACCGAACCGGAATGGATCGAGCGGTACGGCGCCGTCGCCCTCACCATGGTGCCAATTCACTTCGAAAGCTATCACGGCCAGCTCGGCAGGCACTTCGAGGTCGTCGCTTTCAGCCCGGTGCGCGGGCAGTTCGCCGTCCTGTTCAATGACGTTACCGAAAGAAAATCATTCGAGACCAAACTCCGCGATTCAGAGGAAAAATTCCGAACGCTCTTCGAAACCATGACTCAGGGGGTGGTCTATCACGACGCAACGGGCGCAATCATCGACGCCAATCCCGCCGCCGCGCGCCTGCTGGGCCTGAGCATGGACCAGTTGATGGGCCTGACCTCTCTCGATCCACGCTGGAAAGCCATCCGTGAAGACGGTACCGATTTCCATGGAGAACACCATCCCGTCATGCAGACATTGCGCACGGGAAAACCGGTCGAAAACGTCATAATGGGGGTATGCAATCCACTCGGGCAGAATTACCGCTGGATCTCGATCAGCGCTGTTACCCCGTTTAAAGTCGGCGAAGAACGGCCCTACCGGGTTTTCGTCACCTTCACCGATATATCCGAAGTCCGCCGGGCACAGGATGAATTAAAAGACAGCCAGCGCCTGATGGAACGGGCGTTGCGTATGGCCGGAACCGGGTACTGGGAGCTCGACCTTTCAAAGGGAACGGCGACCGGATCTCCGGAGTCCCGACGAATCTATGGACTGGGAGAGGGGGAGTTGACGATCGCCGACATCCAGAAGCTCCCGCTTCCGGAGTATCGTCCGATGCTCGACAGGGCCATCGACGGCCTCGTCAAAAAGG
>JBFZEY010000154.1:0-2589 GCA_041306625.1 Spirochaetota bacterium
GTTCTTCCCATACCCCTATTCATACCGCTGTCCGTTTGGACTCGGAGGCGAAGCGGGCACCTTGGCTGCCGGCCGTTATTTTGAACGAGTACTGAACGACGTCGAAAGCGGCATTACAAAACCGGCCGCGGTGATCCTTGAAGCAGTTCAAGGCGAAGGCGGTATCATTCCTGCCCCTCATGAATGGCTAAGAACGATACGCAGGGTAACCGCCGAGTTGGAGATCCCCCTCATCATCGACGAGATTCAGGCGGGGATCGGACGTACCGGGAAGTTTTTTGCCTTTGAACACGCTGGAATAGTACCGGATGTCATTGTGGTGTCAAAGGCGATAGGGGGCTCTCTTCCCCTGGCGGTTTTGCTCTATGACGAGAAGTTGGACACATGGAACCCCGGCGCGCATGCGGGTACGTTTCGGGGCAACCAAATGGCAATGGCGGCTGGAATCACCGTCCTTGAGGTTATCGAAAAAGAAAAACTGCAGGCTCGATCTGCGAGAATTGGTAAAGAGATTCTCGGTGAGCTGAATCAGATCAAGTCGAAGAGCCGGATTATCGGTGACGTGCGAGGCGTGGGGCTCATGATTGGTGCAGAGTGCATCGACCCAAACTCGCCCGCCGACCATCTTGGCGCAAAGAAAGGCAGCGGGGAAATCGCCCGCGCGGTGCAGAAATCGTGTGTCGAAAACGGTCTCATTATCGAATGCGGCGGACGGGGCGGCGCGGTGCTGCGCTTTATGCCGCCTTTGAACATCACCGATGACGAGGTCAACATTTTGCTAAAAATTATCCGCGAGTCGGTGCTTGCCGCGGACCTCCGAAATGAATGAAGATATAGAAACGCTATTTCACGGATCATCTGAAGTTTCCAAAGAGACCTTCGACAGATTGATCGACAAGACGAAATCGGTGTTGCTTCGCTCCTTTTCCGATGATGAGCGGGCTTTCAACGGCAGGATGCCGGAAGATATGAAAAACCTCCTACGCGAGGAAACATTTCTTCCCCGGAAGGGCATCGGAACCGATGCAACACTGGATATCTTCGAGAAAATATTGCTTCCCAACGCTCTCAAAGTATTTTCTCCTTATTATATGGCCCATCTTCATGGTCCTCCGATGTTGGCGTCGGTGGCTGCGGAACTCCTGTTATCGACAACAAATCAATCGATGGATTCGTGGGACCAGTCCCCGATGGCGACGGAGATCGAAATACATCTGGTAAACCAGCTCTGCAATTTGTACAAGCTTCCCCATGCATCCGACGGCACCTTCACCAGCGGGGGTACCCAGTCGAATTTGATGGGGGTGCTGATTGCCCGTGACCACTATTACGCGGAGTACTTAAACCGGGATGTTCGAATTGAAGGTCTTGGCTCCGAAAACGGCCGGCTGCGAATGTACGCCTCGGAAGTAGCGCATTTCTCAGTGCAGAAGAGCGCCGCGCTGTTAGGCCTTGGCCATCGGGCAGTTCGATCCGTGCCGGTCGATAAGCGAAAGAAGATGAACGCGGATATTCTGGATCAGATGATTTCGGAGGACCGCGCCGAAGGTCTTTTGCCGTTCCTCGTTATCGCAACCGCCGGGACAACGGACTTCGGCAGTGTAGATCCGCTCGATCGCATCAGGACTATCTGCGACAAGTATGGGCTGTGGATGCACGTCGACGCCGCTTACGGCGGCGGGCTGATTCTCTCCGAAGCGTACAGGGATAGGATTTCCGGAATCGAAAAAGCTGATTCGCTTACAATCGATTTCCACAAAATTTTCTTCCAATCTATTAGTTGCGGCGCCTTTCTGCTCGCAGACGGCGGCTGGTTTGACCTTATCTCAGAGCATGCCGACTATTTGAACAGACCTGAGGAAGAGGAAGAAGGGTACGGTCATCTTGTCGGAAAATCGCTGCAGACGACCCGCAGGTTCGACGCTCTAAAAGTGTGGTTTTCCTTTAGATCTCTTGGAAGTGACGAACTCGCCCGGCTGATAGATGGAACGATCGAAACCGCCGCCGCCGCATATCGATTTCTTGCCGACAGGCCTTCTTTTGAGGTGGTGATCGAACCGGAAATAAGCTCTGTCGTTTTCCGGTATATCGGCGCCTTGGCGAACGAAGAGCAGGTGGATCTGGCCAACATACGCATACGACGTTTGTTGATGCACGAAAAGGGCATCGTGATCGGTCAGACAAAAATCGGTCCCAGAACATATCTTAAATTGACGCTTCTTAATCCAAGAACCGATATAAAGGTCCTATCCCGCGTTTTCACCCTCATCGAAAAATATGGGAATTCGAAAGAGATCTGCGCCTAGCCCTCAATGATAGCTTCAGATCACACATGCGATTTTGTTGATTACGCAAATGCGAAGCTCGCATGTTAAGACGGAGGAAGATAATGAGCATCCTTTTTGAGCCGTTTGAGTTTGCCGGTATTAAACTGCGTAACCGCTTTGTCCGGTCCGCCACAGTAAACAATTTAACTGATGAAGAGACTCGGATTCCCCCCGCCCTCAGAACACTTTCCTCGGATCGGGCTCGAGGCGGGGTGGGGCTCATCATGGCGGGGGTTTTTCGTCTCAGACGCGAGTGGGTTAT
>JBFZEY010000155.1:0-2614 GCA_041306625.1 Spirochaetota bacterium
CCATAAGCTCCTTCATCTCCTCCGCCCAGGCGTGCAGCAGGTTCTCGAGCGCCCCGGTCGCCTCGTCAACGTCGATGCGCTCTGCCAGCCCCGGCTTGTTAGTGGTGATGCCGTAGGCGCACTTCCCGCTGAAACACCGCTGGCATACGCCGCAGCCAAGGGCTATGAGCACCGGGGTCCCGACATACACCGCGTCGGCACCCAGGCAGATCGCCTTCAGCACGTCCGACGAACACTGTATGCCCCCCGAGGCTACCAGGCTCACCGTCTGTCGTATGCCTTCCTCGCGCAGGCGCTGGTCCGCCGCCGCGATGGCAAGCTCCAGCGGGATCCCGGTATTCTGGCGGATCTGCAGGGGTGTCGCCCCGCTACCCCCTCGAAAACCGTCGATTGTAATGATATCTGCGCCCGCGCGGGCGATTCCGCTTGCGATCGGGGCGACGTTATGCACCGCAGCTATTTTCACCGACACGGGGACCCTGTACTCGACCGCCTCCTTGATCGCGAAGATGAGCTGCCTTAGGTCCTCGATCGAATAGATGTCGTGGTGCGGGGCCGGCGAAAGCGCGTCGCTTCCCACCGGGATCATCCTTGTCTCCGATATCTCCCCCGAAACCTTCTCGCCCGGCAGGTGCCCGCCGATTCCCGGCTTCGCGCCCTGGCCGATCTTGATCTCGACGGCAGCGGCCGAATTCAGATAGTCCTCCGACACGCCGAACCGCCCCGAGGCAACCTGCACTATCGTGTTTGCACCGTAAGCGCGAAGCGACTTGTGAAATCCGCCCTCACCGGTGTTCCAGAAAGTGCCGACCGCGCGGGTGGCCCTCGCCTCGGCCTCGTGCACCCGTAGATTGAGCGCCCCGAAGCTCATTGCACCGAACATGATCGGCACCTCGAGCTTCAGCTGCGGCCCCATGTCCTCGCCGAAGCGTTCCGCCTTCCTGCCGAGATAGGTGCGAATCTCCATCGGTTCACGAAGCGGGTCGATCGACGGATTGGTGACCTGACAGGCGTCGAACATCATGTGGTCAAAATACCGACGCTGAGGGCCGGTCGCCCCGTTCCCGACCAGGAGTACACCGCCGCGCGCGCCCGACTGCCGCCAGATGGCGTTAACGTAATCGGGGCTCCAGTAATTGTGGCTGGTGTACATCGGCTGGCAGGCTATATGGATGGCATTGCGCGGACACATTTTAACACAGCGCTGGCATGCGCCGCATGAGGTCAGGTTTGCCCATGGACGCTGTCGTACCTGGCCGTCCGGCCCTTTCACCGGCTTGAGGCCGATTTCGCCGAATGAGCATTCGTGCGCGCAGATGGTGCATCCGTTTTCATAGTCACAGCGTTCCAGGTCGAACTCGGGATGAAACGGCGGCACGACCTTCCAGTTGTTTTTCATGTCGGCCATCAGGCTACCTCCCTCCCTTCCTCCTGCTGAAGATCGATGATGACCGGCTCGCCGCCGCGCGGCGACCATATCTCGTCGACCTCCGGAGAGAGAAGCCTGATGCTGCACTCCTCGGACGAGGCGTAAAACGTGTTGCCGCTCTTGGCGCACACGACCGGCCGCAGCTTGTTACGGTCGTTAAGCACGATGGCCCCCCTGTCGTGTGTAAGCACGATGCCGAACGGACCGTTGACGACGGCCGGGCCGTATATCTGGCGCAGGGTCTTCTTCTTGCCGTCTTTCTCGCGCTCGATCTCCTCCCACAGAGAGGGGGCCATCGCGTAACAGGCGTCGCGCATCGAGAGATGGTCCTTCCTGGTCAGCTTGTCGTAAATATAGCTTATGACTTCGGTGTCGGTCTGAAGCAAACAGAAGTAGCCGTACATCTCGAGCCAGCGCACGTTCGTCCCGTAGCTCGTTATTTCACCGTTGTGTACCACCGCCTTGTCGAGGATGGTGAACGGGTGGGCACCACCCCACCAGCCCGGAGTGTTGGTCGGAAACCGGTTGTGCGCGGTCCACATGTGGGCCTCGTAATCCTCTATTCTGAAATAATCGGCGATGTCCTCGGGGTAGCCGACCCCCTTGAACACCCCCATATTCTTACCGGACGAAACGACAAAGGCTCCGCCCATTCGGTTTATGTTCATGACGATTTCGACAACGCAGTCCTCCTCGGTCTGATCCGCGTTGATCTGCTCTTCGAGGATTTTTACGAAATATCGCTTGAAATGAGGACCGCGCGGGATCCGCTCGTTAGGGTAGACGGGAATTTCCTCCGACTGGTAGACCCTGGTCTTCCTCTCGAGATAGCTTTCAACCTGTCCAATCACCGGATTATGCCGGGTTCCCTCGTACATTATGTGAAAGGCGTATTTATCCCGGTTCTCAGGGTAAATACCGTAGGCGGAAAATCCCCCTCCCAGCCCGTTGCCGCGCTCACGCTGTATCCGTATCGCCTCCCGGATATGGCTGCCGTCTATCTTTCTTTTATCGGTGTTGATTATTCCAACTATTCCGCACATATGGCGCTCCCTGTATAGCCGCACTTAATAATGGCGGCGATATGTTAGTGTAAGTAAAGATACCGCCGCCGCCGCACGGTTCAATTCAAAATTACCATTAAATGTTACAGGTAGGTAAATTTTAGACAGCGCCCTGAAGAAT
>JBFZEY010000156.1:0-10808 GCA_041306625.1 Spirochaetota bacterium
GGTACGCGATGTTCGGTCACGAGCTCGTACCTGTCGTCGAGGGGGAGTCGCGCGAATCGCTCGCGGCCGCCGCGCTGGGACAGAAATGCGTTCGAGGCGGTGCCGCGTCGATAATAATCGCCGCGGTGTTCGATCGTGTCACCGGAAAATATTCCCGGCGCGGAATTCAGTATGCGACGCTTGAGGCCGGGCATGCAGCCCAGAACATATGCCTGCAGGTTGTAGCGCTTGGACTGGGGACGGTCGCCATAGGCGCATTCCAGGACGACAAGGTGAAATACGCAGTCCGAATGCGTGAAAACGAGACACCGCTCTATATTATGCCGATTGGCGCGGTTTGAGAAATATATGCTCCAGTCGACCGGAAAGCTCCTTCGAAAACACGGCTGGCGCCTTGACCGGGCGGCGCATAATTACATTTATTTTGTTTATTACTACCCCTACGTCCGGACGCTGTATCATCTTTTGCGCGTCCTGGCTGCCCGATTCGCGTGGCTGCGGCCGCTAAGAACCATCATCCGAATGGCTTTCGATCGATATCATGCCAAGTTTTTATCCGGAAGCGATGCGCGGAAGATCCTTACGCTCGACGAGGATTTAAGGATCGTGGGCGAGCGAAACAGGGACATCGTCCCGTACAGGTATGCTCATTCCGTGATCTTCAGCAATCCCGGCTATATCGCGGTGATGGATTGTCCGTGCAAGAAGACGCTGGGTGCTCCGGTCGACACGCTGAGCTCATGCATCTGTGTCGGTGAGACCACCGCCCGATTCTGGGTGGAACGCCTGGGTGAAAAATACAACGCCAGGAGGATATCCCGGGAGGAAGCGCTTTCAATCGTCAATCGGTTCAGGGGTATGGGATATGTAACGCAGGCCTTCTTCAAAGTGGCGACCGGCGGATCTACCGGTGTTATCTGTAACTGTCACCCGGATACCTGCGTGAGTCTGAAGGCGACTGTTTTCGCGCGCCGGTTCGATCCCGGTCTCTCTATGGCCGCCGATGCAGGATATGCGGTACATCGCGAATCTGCGCGGTGCAAACACTGCGGCGCATGCGCCTCGGTCTGTCATTTCGACGCAATCCGGTTCGTCGACGGCGAATGGAGCCTCGACCGGGAACGTTGTGCGGGCTGCGGGCTCTGCGAGGAGCACTGTACCGGCAACGCGATATCGCTGATTATTGACCCGGGGAAGCCACTGCCGCTGGACATCGATCTTATTCGCGGACGCCAGGCCGGTTAGAAATTTCTCGGATTCACCATGCAGAATGCTCGCCCGTGAGACCGGGAGCGTATCGTGAACACCGGGGGCCGGCGGTCCGATGCCATTATCAGTTGACCCGGGGAGGGATGCCCCGATAATGACCGGTCCGTCCCGATATTGGCCCGGTCGGCGGCGTATAACCATCCACCGCGAAAGAAAGCCACAGGTTGTGACGCGATGGAAAAGCGGCGACCGATGGCCGTGGTTGGTAAATGTCCCGGATTCGAGACATGCCGGCACAACGGACAGGTGATGCCGGATGAATTCATCTATAAAATGGGAAAACATGTCGATTTCATCCCGGCCTGTCCCGAGATGGAAATCGGCCTGGGAGTGCCCAGGTCGCCGATACGCATTGTCATGGACGAGGGACGAAAGATGTTCTACCGGCCTTCAACGGGCAGAGAGGTTACGAAAGAGATGAAGGATTTTTCGAAAGGCATTCTCGCGTCACTCGGAAGATATGTTTCTTTCCCTATCCGCGCGATCTCGTCGGATTAGCGGACTCGGGAAAGGGGAGGGACCTGTAATGGAGAAATTTACCCTGGTAGCGGTTTGCGCCTTCGGGCTCGAATCCGTGGTGGCCGGTGAATTGAGAAACCTCGGATACGCCGATCTGAAAACCGGGGACGGGCGGGTATTTTTCAGGGGCGACGAGCGGGACATCGCCCGATGCAATCTGTGGCTGCGATCAGCCGATCGCCTGCAGATTCACATGGGCGAATACGATGCTGCCGATTTCGGCGCGCTTTTCGACGGGGCGTTTTCTATCGAATGGGAGCGATTCATCCCCGAGAACGGGAAAATGCACGTAGAGGCGCGTTCGGTAAAATCGAAGCTCACAAGCCTGCCTGCCTGCCAGTCTATCATAAAGAAGGCGGTAGTGAAGGCGATGGCGCGAAAATATCGGCGCGAACGTTTCGAGGAGGACGGTCCGGTATTTACAATCGAGCTTTCGCTTTCATCCGACAGGGCGCTGATCACGCTCGACACCAGCGGCCCCGGTCTTCACAAGCGGGGATACCGTAAGGGCACAGGGGAGGCTCCCCTGCGTGAAACACTGGCCGCGGCGCTGGTTCTGCTCAGCCGCTGGGACGTATCGCGTCCATTCGCGGATCCACTCTGCGGTTCGGGGACCATTGCCATCGAGGCGGCCCTCATCGGCGCCAATATCGCGCCGGGACTGGGACGCGATTTCGCGTCGGAACGCTGGCCCTTCATGCAAAAAAATGTATGGACCGAGGCGCGTGAAGAGGCGCGTTCGTCGATCCGCCGGGTGGATTTTTCCATATACGCTTCGGACATCGATACCGGCGTATTCAGGAAGGCCCGCGAGAACGCTGCGACAGCGGGCGTTGCGGAGCGGATCATTTTCGAAAAGAAAAAACTGGAGGAGTTCAGCTCCAAAAAGCCGTACGGCTGCATCGTCTGCAACCCTCCGTATGGCGAACGCATAGGTGAAAGCGACGAGGTGGCGGCGCTCTACCGCCAGATGGGCCGGGTTTTCGGTGCTCTCGATTCGTGGTCGATCTTCGTTCTTACCGCGCATCCCGATTTTGAAAAACACTTTGGCCGAAAGGCGGACAAAAACAGAAAGCTTTACAACGCAAAGATCAGGTGTTACCTCCACCAGTATTTCGGCTCGCTCCCCCGTGGAAAGGACTCCCGACGGGGCAACGATCGGGACACTCTCGACGCATGATTCGGCCTTCCGGCCAGCCAGGCCCAAAAATACAATAAATATTGACATATGGAGTTTTGCACGGTATAAACCTGTCCATGCGGTCGCCGGCGGTGTCCGCTGTTTATGCCTCGAGGGGGATACATGCGAGCCAGGTCGTCAGGGAAGGGTGCCGTGCTGGGACGCGGTGAGAAAAAGCGCATAGAAGAACAGTTCGCGCGGCACATCAACAGGGGACAGGTAAAATATCTCAAGGCCGGGCATCTCGATGTGTTGGAGACCATGCGACGCGGCATCCGCTTCACGGACGAGGCAACGGGGAGGACCATGATTGACTGCTTTACCTCGGCGGGATGTTTTAACGTCGGAAGGGGGAACCCGGTGGTGCTCGCGGCTCTCGAGGAGGCGCTTGATTCCCTCGACATGGGGAGCTGGATGCTGCTGTCGCCCTGGAAGGCGGCCCTGGCACGGGAGCTTGTACAAGTCGCGCCCAGGGGCCTGGACCGCGTGTTTTTCGCGTCGGGGGGCGGCGATGCCATCGACTGCGCGATTAAACTGGCCCGCGGAGCGACCGGCAGGCCGACGGTCATCTCCACGGTCAAGGCCTACCACGGGCACACGGGTTTTGCGCTTTCGGCCAACGGAAAAGAGCATTACAGGCGTTATTTCGAACCGCTCATGCCAGGATTCCGGTTTGTTCCCTTTAACGATTCCGAAGCCATCGCATCTGCGGTTGATGAAAAAAACGCGGCCGTCATCATTGAACCAATTCAGGGTGAAGCCGGAATTTTCGCGGCCGATGATGAATATCTACGGGAGCTGCGAAGACTGTGCGACAGGCACGGCGCGCTGCTGATATTCGACGAGGTGCAGACGGGGTTCTGTCGTACAGGGCGTTTTTTCGCGTGCGAACATTCGAGGGTGGTCCCGGACATAATGGCCCTGGCGAAATCAATCGGCGGTGGAGTCTATCCGAACGGCGCCGTACTGTACCGGGGCCTTCCCGTTATCAACAGATTCTTGAAAAAACACCATGATTTCCACACATCATATAACGGTGGAAGCGATATCGGTTGCTGCGTCTCCCTTGCCGTAATACGGTTCATGCGCGAAACGCGTTTGTGGGAGAAAGCCGAACGATCGGGCGCCAGGCTTTACTCGGCGCTTGAGGATATCCGACGGGAAAACCCGGCCATAATCCGTGAGGTGCGCGGGCTGGGGCTTATGATCGGCATAGAATACATCCATGAGTTCATGGGGCCCATGATGTCCGACGCTCTCGCAAAAAACGGCGTATTCGCGGCCTACTCCGGGAACGCTCCGCAGGTAATGCGCTTCATGCCGCCCCTTGTGGCCTCCGACGAAGATATCGATGAGATCATCGCCGCGACGCGCGCGGCCGTTGGGGCCATGAAATCGATCCTGCCGCTCGCGCTCCCGGCCGCGCGGGTACCCTTCCTATTAAACCTGCTTAATAATGAACGCGTCCAGACCCTGCTTTTTAACTGGTTGAGGAGCGCCGAGGACCTCGTTGAAAGAATCCCCGGTCTCGGAGGAAGAAACAAATGAAAACCGCCAACATGAGCAAGAGAACGTTAATTGAAGAGTACCGGCGGTTCTTTCCGGGCGCGATGCTTGACAGTATGCGCTCCGAAGGACTGGATATCATCGAGGGTAAGCGCGAAGGGGCGTTTATTTACGATGAGAAGGGTAAGCGATACATCGACTGTATAACATCCGCTTCAGTGCATAACCTGGGTCGCCGACCGCGGGGGGTGACGGCCGCATTCAGAAAGGCGCTCCGGGAGACAGACCAGGGGAATTTTCCGATGATCTCGCGGGAAAAGGCCGCGCTTGCGGCAAAAATTGCCGCATTTTCGCCCTACGGCCTGGATTGCGTGGTCTTCAGTGTTACGCGCGGTGAAAGCGTTGATTTCGCCTGCAAGCTCGTACGGGGAGCGACCGGCAGGGGCGGTATTGTCACCGTCGACGGATCATGGTTCGGGCAGACCGGTTTTGCGCTCAGCCTTTCGGAACGGGCGGATCGCGGGATCTACGGCCCGCTCGTGCCCGGTGTGGACATCATTCCTTTCGGTGATTTCGCCGCCGCTGCGAAGGCGGTGACCGACGGTACCGCGGCGGTAATACTGGAGCCGATGCAGGCGGAAAACGGCTGCAGGGCGGCATACCCGGAATACCTCGGTGAACTGCGCCGGTTATGCGACGCTCGGGGGGCGGTACTGGTTTTCGACGAGACCCAGTCGGGAATGGGCCGCACGGGAAAAAAATTCTTCCTGGAATATTCCGGCGTGGTTCCGGATGTCCTTGTAATCGGAGAGGCGCTGGGGGCGGGCGTCTTTCCCATCGCCGCGACGGTTTTCACGGAAAAACTCAACCGCTTCATGAACAGGCATCCGCTCATTCACCTGTCCACGTTCGGAGGTTCGGACATCGGCTGTATGACCGCCATCGCCGCGCTCGAGCTCTACGAGCGGTTGCGGCCATGGGAAAACGCGGAGACGATGGGACGTCGCTTGCGTTCGGGATTGGAAAAAGCGTTAAGGAGGCGAAGTCGTCAAATCGGAAGAGTGAGCGGAGCGGGGCTGCTCCTTGCGGTCGATTTTGGTAACCGTGCGAATGCGCTGGCGTTCTGCAGATCGGCCGCCCGGTCCGGCGTTCTGGTGAAGACCGGGGAAGTGGATCGATCGTCGGTATTGATACGCCCGAGCCTTCTGATAACGCCAACCCAGACTAACGAGATAATCGAGGCGATGGGGAAAGCCGCGGAAAATAAATGACATTCCCGGACGGAACCGATGAGCGGTGTCGCATTTTCTGGAAAAGAAAATAGGGCCGGTTCAGTACTTGCGCTTCATCTGAACGAGCGTTCCCCGGTCCATTCTGACACGATATTCGATTCCCATGGGATAGACGATAAGTGTGCCGTCGCCATGTTCGCAATCCTCTTCCCAGGTTCCGGTGTATTTGTTGCCGTCGGGCAAAAGGCAGGTGCCGTTTCCATGGCGCTTGCCGTCCTTCCAGTCTCCGCGGTATTTTTCGCCGTCGGGAAACACGCAGGTCCCGAAACCGTTCTGGCGGTCGTTGTCCCATTCGCCGCTGTACGTGCGGCCGTCGGGAAAGACGAGCGAACCGTAACCGTGACGAATGTCATTTTTCCATTCGCCGGTATATCTCACACCGTCCGAACCGATAAAGGTACCGTTGCCGTGGCGCATATTTTTCTTCCAGCCGCCGGAGTATCGGCTTCCGTCGGCATAGATGTAGCTACCCTCGCCCTGCCATTCTCCCTTTTCCCAGTTACCGGAGTATTTCCGGTTATTGGGATAAATGATCGTTCCCTGGCCGTGCATCACACCGTTTTTCCAGCGTCCCTCGTACCGGGACCCATCAAGATACACGCACGCCCCATCGCCGTCGGGCAGGCCGTTTTTCCATTCGCCTGTATACCGGCGGCCGTCCTCAAACGTATAATTTCCCTTGCCGTTGATACAGTTCCCTTCACACGCGGCATGGAGTAATTGCGGGGTGCCCGCAAGCGACTGTAAGCTAAGGATGAGTATGATCAGTCGTTTCATAGCGATGTACTCCCCTGGTGCCCAGTACCTCACAGCTTACCACGATAAGTAAAAAGCGCAAGTATTTTGTAAGGGAAACACTGACATACGGATGGCGGGGATTTTAGAGTATATACCGGATCAGACGGACGCCATTGAATCGGAGGGGCATACGATCACCAGGGCCTCCCCGCTTTTGCAGGGCACTATCAGCCGATAATCAACCGTGTTCCAGAAGCGGCAGCGAACGGTGTTGCCGTCGATCTCGCCATCGTAAAATTTGCACTTTCTGCAATCGCTCAGTTTCATCGGAATCGTGTCCCGCCTGCGGTCCGCTCAGGCATGGATGCGGAGCGGCGGGCGTGGTCGCACCCGAGCTCCCTTAACAAGTCAGACCGGTCTGTCCGTTCCGGCATCGTCGGGAGAAGGGACCGCGACCCCGCGATGAAGATAAAAGAGCGCGATACCGTAATAGAAGACAAAAAACCATGGAATCTCAATTCCGGCAGCTGACGCCGCGGTCTTAATAATAATGGGCAGCGTCAACGCGTACATGGCAAGCTTGAACAAAAGGTCAAATGCAGTCCGCCGCTTTGTCACGGCGCCGGCGAAGAGTCCGAGAAGGGAAACGATAAGGGCGCTGAACACCTTGGCGGTTACGGAAAACGACAAGAAAAGGAATACGATGAATGCCGTCAGCACCCAGTGGTAGGAGATCCATTGCTCAACGTCGTTTTTCGTAATAGGTGCGTATTCCTTGAGCGAATCGAGGCTGTAATGCCTTGTTTCGTACGCGCTCTTTTTATACAGGACTCCCTCGTTGGAGAGATAAACGCCTTTCTGGTATCCGTCGAGTATGGACTCGTCCGTTTTTCCGGAAGGATCGAACACCCAGACAAAGTTCTGGTCCTCGGCGGATATTACCGGGACCCTCCCTTTTACCTTGAAGCCCTGGGGTGTGAAGATGAAATCTGGAAATTCAGCGCTGAACGTACGGCCCGCCTCAAGAAGGGAGGTATTGATTTCGCGAATCAATGGAACGGCCGCGATTGCCGCGCACAGAAGGGAGAATGCCAGCAGGTAGATCAGCGCCTGCCCGGCCGAACGTCGAGCAAGGTTCGAATAGGCCATGGGGTCGTACAGGCTTCGGATAACCGATTTCAGTAGGTTCTCTTCATGTTTTGTGTCGTTCATCGGCTTCTCCGTTTGAAACGGGCCGTCGGCCCGGAATGAAAGAGCGACGCGCACATCCGATTTTATGGGTACGGCCGTGATTTAATGCAATTCATTTTTCGCAAAACAGGCCTTCCTGAAACCGAAGGGAAACGAGTATGATATCGAAGCGGGGCACCCGCTAAATTATGGTGTGCGGACCCGGTTCGACTTTCCTCCCGCAGCGTCCTCTCAGTCGATTTCCTCAAGAAGTGCTACCGCGTCGCGGACGAACACGGCACAGCGGCTTTCGAACAGGCCGGCATCAAGGGCGCGGAGAAGGCCATCCTGGGTCGATATGTCGATTCCGATCAGCTCGCGGCAGACGGTGGAACCGTGCAGCCGGGTAAAGGCCCCGGCGAACTCGCGGGCTTTATCATAGGTGAAATCCTTGCCCGTTTGGTCATCTGCGAGATATTTTCCATGCCGCAGGCCAATTACCATAAAGGCGCCGGTCACCGCGCCGCAGATTCCCTGTGTTCTTGCCATGCCGGCGCCGAAGGCGCACGCCGTCTTAAGAGCGGTCTCTTCGGAAAGACCATGCCCGGGGGCGAATGCGGTGAACACTGACTGAGCGCAGTTGTAATGGTTTCTGAACAGAGAAAGCGCCTTTTGTTTTTTATCCATCCGATGCTCCATGAAGTTCCGTTTAATGGTATTACATTTAATTGAATTAACTATCGCGCCATGGTGGCGACTATTTCCTCAATGTGGATCCGGGCGGTATTGAAAAACGGCAAACCTCCGGGCCCTGCCGGTTCCGCAAATAAAAGAGGCAGTTCGGTACAGCCGAGGATAACCCCTTCTATCCCGCAGTCACCAAGCATGCGGTCGATGATCGCATCAAAACCCGCCCGGGTCTCGGACTTCACGACACCGAATTCCAGTTCGTCGAATATCCGCCGGTGAATGTAGGTCTGCTCGTCCGCGTTCGGAACATGGAGCTTGATGCCTTTGCGCTCAAACGCAATCCGGTAGAAGTCATTGCGCATAGTGAATGCGGTACCGAGCAGGGCCGCGCTCTTGATCCCGGCGGACGCAACACTCGCCGTGGTCGCATCAACTATGCTTATGAGCGGCAGGGGAGAGCGCTCAAGGATCTCGCCGAAAACCACATGCGGGGTGTTGGAGGCTATGGCGCCGAAGTCGGCCCCGGCGGCCTTCAGCCTCGCGAAGCCATGCAGCAGGTACTTGACAAGGCCAGCCATGTCGGCAGCCTCTATCATCGCGAGCATCCTGGTCATATTGATGCTTGCGATGACAATTTCAGGATACCCGTCAGGATCGTACTTCTCGCGGTAGAGATTGATGATTGTGCGATAGTAGTCTATCGTCGACTCAGGCCCGACGCCTCCGATAATACCCGGTATTTTCATAGGATAGGCCTCCTCAGGTTCCAGCATGGTAACGCTGTGTGTACGCCTGTACCGGCGCTCCCGTGAAGGAGAGCCAGTCATGTGAATGATGCGATATCATAAACAACCCGGGATCGCGCGAGTTATCAGTACCAGCATCGCATCCCGCTTTGCGAAAATTCAACCGTATTTTGAATATGCGGGCGATTCAGCGCGTCCGGACGGATGAAGACCCACTGGGAAGGGATGTGCACGCGGACCGAATCAGTACATCATCATCGGCAGGCCGATCACACCAATATCGATTATGAAATGGCAGATTATGCAAGGAATAACGCTCCCGGTCTTTTCAAATACAAGGCCGAGCACCATTCCATATATGAAACTCAGAACGAAAAATACGGGTCCACCGATCGCGAGGTGGATGGTTGAATAGAGCGCCGATTGCGCAGCAATGGCCAGGAAGACTCCCAGCCTCGATTCCCTCAGCAGCCTGTAGAGTGCCAGCCGAAAGAAGACCTCTTCAGAGAAGGAGTTGAGCAGGCTTATGACGATAACCGGCGGCCAGAATGAAAGATCTCTGAGCTGCTGCCCTGTCGTTGAAAGGAGTAGAACGGTATAGGCGAGGCTACCAAAAGCACAGAAAAGGAACCACGGGCTGGACAGCTTTCTGAATTCAAGCGTGAACGCCCAGGAAAACGACGTCCCGGTTTTTACCAGGAGAAGAAGCGCAGCCAATTCAAGACCGAAGATCGGCAGGTAAACAGGGATTCTACCCCAGGCTTCGGGGATACTGCTCACCGGGAAAAGCGGCCATGTAACGAGTCCGGACGTAATTATGACCGCAATGACGGCAAAAAAGAACACGAAATAAACAACAAGCAGGCCTGCGGATATGCGCGCAGCGTACAGTGGCTTTTCGGATTCGGGGAGGTCGGCATAACGGTTCCTGAGCGCCGTTGCGGCCAGTATGACGGAGCCGATCGCCACAAATACGATCATGACGATCTGGGCCTGGGTGAGTCCCCATGCGACGACGGACTCGGTGCGGATGAACTCGATTAGAAAGCGTGCGTCTCCGTAAAGGATGAGATAGAGCGCGGTGACCTTCCCTCCCTCGATCGAACGGGCCTGCGAACCGGGGGCGTATAGGCGGTCGTGCATCTTGCGTAAAACAAGGAAGATCGCAAGATTGTACGCTATGTCGTACAGCGGGACAGGGTTGTAAAAATCGAAAGAGTACCCGAATATGGAGAACCCGATCGGTCCGCCCCAGCAGCAGCCGACGAGAAAGCAGGCGACCCTTCCGATTGCATTGGAAAGGGGAATGTAAAGGAAAAACGCGTCGGAAACGTCCCAGAAGCGGAAACGCATGAGGAAGAGAAGAGCGCTTATCAGCACCGTGGGAAGCACGAGGCTTGCGTGAAAAGTGTGATAGCTTTGCGAACTTACAATATCGGAAAAGAGGGAAAAACTCCAAAATTCGCTCGGATGATAAAAGATGTTTGCGGCGCGCGAACTGACGTATCCCGCAGGAAGTATAATGAAGGCGATGATCAGAAAGAAGCTACGTACCCGCGCCGCTTCATAGCCAAGGGAGGATATTTTCCGATAGACCAGGAAAAGACCAACGGCGACGGCAAGTACGACAAGACCGTTATAGATGGAGTTGGTAAGCGTATCGAACAATCCGGTATCGACGTTGTACTTCAACAGAAG
>JBFZEY010000157.1:0-3638 GCA_041306625.1 Spirochaetota bacterium
TTATTTATATTGAGCGTTGTTTGACTTTTTCCCGCCGCTACGCTATACTCCCGGGACTGAACGTATGCATCGCGCTTTCCGGCCCCAACGTTTCCGGGGTCGATTTCCCCCGCTGAAACGACCGCGGAGCGCGGGTGCATGCCACAACTCAACAACCACACGGAGGATTGCATGAAAAAAACATTGGTAATCGTATCGGCGCTGATTTTCTTCTCAGGCGTCATGGCCACCGGCGTTATGGCGGCCTGCTACAGCTTCAGCAGTGAGAGCGAGATCAAGGTGTGCGTGCCCGGCGACTCGTTTTCAGACAGAAAAAAGGCCCAGGAGATCTGCAAGAAGGCCAAGGGTTCGGACTGCGGCAATGTCACCAGCTATTCGAGCTCCTGCCACAGCAATTCCGGCAAGTGCTACGACCAGAACGGGAACGCGAGCCGCAGCCTGAGCGGGTACTGATTCTTTTACAGGGCATTATTATAAAGGCCGCCCGTGCTTTCTTTGCAATCATGGCGCGGCCTTTTTCATTCATCCGACTTATGCTGAATTATACCGACAACCAGGCATAACGGCTTGGCCGATTACCGGCCCACACCCAATTATGGAACGCAGTATTCCGATTGGAAACACCATCACGGGGACGGGTCGAATACGAAGCCGTATGTTCCCGTCCCATCAACGTCTTTTCTTCAGCCAGAGCAGTGCCTTGTCAAAGTCATCAGCGGAATAATACTCAAATTCGTAGCCGTGATAGCTCCGAATGGTTTTCTCAAGTTTCGCGTAGGTCCGAATCTCATTTTCGGAGAAGAGGTCTGCGACCCTTATCGGGCCGAGCTTCTCGCGATAACGATAAATTATTTCGGCAATCGCCTCGATTTTTGAATAGTTCTTCAGGCGCGTAAAGTCCACCGCCCGGTAGTCGTTCAGGATGGCGGCACCCGGCCTCCAGGATTCATGACCGGTGAGGTCATGCAGTACCGAGTCGAAACCCTCGGGTGTCGCCTCGCCGGTATAGACGACCTCAAAATGGTCATCCATGAATCGAATGTCGTGTTTCACCCGCATTCCCGTTTAACAAATAGACTTTTCGCATAACTGACAAAAATGTCATCGCGAGGAGGCCGCAGGCCGACGTGGCGATCTCAAAAGGCAACAAGTTATCGGAAAAAAACCAGATACGGTATGAGATTGCCACGCCCCGATACGGCCGGGGCTCGCAATAACACTCAGTGAAGCAACAACTCTAATATATTTGATGATCGATACGACATCATAGTATTTAGCATCCGGTTTCTTCGACCGCAACCGGCCGCCTCACCCCTTTTCTGCGCGCATTCGCTCAACCCACTGCGCATCCATTTTCATCATGCGCTTTTTCTTGAGGTTTTCCCTGACGATCCACCGTATATGTTTGCCGGCATTTCCGGCGATCGCCTCGAACGCCCCCTTCCCCACCTCCGGAGAAGCCGCGACCACCACGCTCCATCCGTATCCCAGCGCCTTCCTGAGGGCCACCTGGCCGTCGGTAAGCCTGTCGGCCCGCTCGAAGTCCATCGTGATCCGGCCAAGCACTCGAAGAATCCGTGCAACGACAGGAACCTCTTTAAGGAGCTTCGGTTCACAGAGCGCCGCGACCACCGCGCGCCGCTCCAGGGCGTTGCCCTCCATCCATTTTTCGAGCACATCGATGATCGCGTGCATATCATTTCCCGCGATCTCCTGGATGCCGATAGCGACCGACTCGCGGATCCGCCAGCTCTCGTGCACCGCGAACGCGCGGACCGCGGCGAGCGCCCCGGCGATGTCGTCTTTCCGATGAACGCAGCGCGCCACAATGCCGCACATCACAACGAATTCCTCGGGCGAATTGCGGAGGTCGTCGTCGTAGAGCGACATGCATTCCTCCACCTCGTCCGCGGTGGCGGTTTTCGAAAACGAGTACAGCAGCTCCAGGTTCCCCCTGGGCCCGGGGAGCCCGGAATTTTTAAGCAGGTAATCGATTGTTTCGCTCATCCGGCCGGTTCCTGTTCCGATTGACGGCGCACACTGCGCGACATGGTAATTATTACAGCTGCTGTATGAGCGCGGCGCCCGGTTTTCACGGGTTTCACCGCACGATTACTCTGTAGCACGGTCGAACGGGCGCGTCAATGCATTTCATCCCGCATATCGCGCTTGCAACAACCGTTGTCATGGAGTACATTAATAGGAAAAGCCGCCGGAGGATATGATGAATACACCCGTTCGTGCCGTACTGGCCGCCTGCGCGATTTTTGCGCTGTCAACGGCACTCCACGCCGCTTCCCGGCACGCCCTTTTTACTGAAATTTTAGCCGCCCACGTGCGCAACGGCATGGTACAGTACCGTGCGCTGAAAAGCGACGATCGCCTCACGCGCTACCTCGAAGGGCTCGCCGCTACCGACCCGGCGGCGCTCCCTTCAAATAATGACCGGCTCGCCTTCTGGATCAACGTCTACAACGCACAGACGCTCAAACTCATCACGGACAGCTATCCGGTAAAGAGCATCTCCGAGCTCCACTACGGGAAGAGCCTCGTGCTGGCCACGGCGCTGCGCAAGACCGCCTGGCACACTCACCGCTTCGTCGTGGGCGGAAAAGAGTACACTCTCGACGCGGTCGAGCACGCCATCCTCCGCCCGGTGTTCAGGGATTTCCGCATACACGCGGCAATCGTCTGCGCGGCCATGTCGTGCCCGCCGCTTCGAAGCGAAGCCTACGAGGGCGACGCAATCGACCGCCAGCTCGATGCGCAGATGCGCCAGTTCCTGGCCAATCCGGCGCTCAACCGCTACGACGGCGCGGGCAACACGCTGTATCTCTCGAAAATCTTCTCCTGGTTCGAGAAGGACTTCACCGGAGGAAAGAAACCGATCATCGAGGTGCTGCTTCCCTATTTCCCGGCGGAGACGGCGGAAGCGCTTAAAAAAAGGGGCCGGGATACGACTATCAAATATCTTTCCTACGACTGGCGGCTCAACGGGCGGTAGCTGCCGCGGGGCGGGGCCGTATCTCATGGCATAACGATATCGAAAGTCGCTTTCGGTTTTTCGAAGAGCGTAAGAAACCGCAGCAGGCCCGTACGGCTGCCGTCGACGACGAGCCTGTTGAAAAAGAGCGTCTCGCGAAGCTTGGATCTGTTCCCGTAAAGGATCTTGATTTCTTGCCCGATCAGCACTATCTTGAATTTTCGGCGTGCCGGGGCCGCTTAGACCGGAGAATCGCCATCAGAACTGCACCCCTACTTCGGCTTGTACTGGTAACAGGGATAGCTGTCCGCTCCCAAAAATGTGATTTGCCGAGAACTTCCGCTACGGGTGTTATAAATAACGATATTGTTGCCGACATTGCATGCGAGCGACTCATTATCGGGCGACCACGACGGATACGTCCCGGGGAAGGTGGCTATTACGACGAGCGTCGCCTCATCGAGGAGCACGGTGTCGGCGCCGCTTACGCCGGCAATGCGCCTGCCGTCGGGTGACAGGGTGAGTCTGGAATACGCGCCGGGCATGATGCGGTTTCGCTCGGGTATCGTATCGACGGCGGGAATGTATTCATTCAGGGCTGTTCCGTTAGTTTCGGTTATAAAAGCGCTGTCGTTCGTAAAGTAATTCGCGCTCT
>JBFZEY010000158.1:0-3056 GCA_041306625.1 Spirochaetota bacterium
ACCATCCTGCTCGCCGAGGACGATGAGCCGGTGCGAACCCTGGCCGTGAAGGTCCTCAGCAAGGCCGGATACCGGGTGCTCACCGCGGTCGACGGCATCGAGGCCATAGAGCTCTTCCGGCGCGAGGGAAGCGGTATCGATCTTTTCATCCTGGACATTGTAATGCCCAGGATGAGCGGCATGGATGTCTGCGAGCGCATCCGGGAGGAAAACCCCGCGGCGCGCATTGTCCTGAGCAGCGGCTACAGCGAGGAGGGTCTCGGCAGAAAGTGCCTCAGTGGAAGCTTCCTTTCCTTCATCCAGAAACCCTACGACCCGTCGGAATTCCTCGAACTGGTACGCAGGGCGATCGACGCCCCGACCGACGGCCCGTGATCCCCGTTTCCGGCGCCGTTGCGCCCGGCCCGAAACGCGCTGTACAACGTCACCGAAACGAGCACGAGCACTCCGCCCGCGAACGCCCACGGGCCCGGCCTTTCGCCAAGCGCCAGGAACACCCATAACGGATTGAGAAGCGGTTCGATTACGGGAATCAGGACGCCTTCGAGCGCCGTAACGCGCCTGATCGCCGCTACATAAAGAATGTAGGCCGCACCGAGCTGGAAGACGCCGAGTATGACCAGCGCCGCCAGCCCCTCCACGGGGGGCGCCGTGCGAAACACGAACGGCGCACACACGACCGCCGTAACGATATTGCCCAGGAGCACCGTTTCGATCGGTGAACCGTCCTTCTGCAACCGGAGCATAACGATAAGAAGAGCGAAGCTCAGCCCGCTCGCCAGGGCCAGCAGGTTGCCGCGGAGGCCCCCCGCGCCGAGCCCGTCCATGAAGAAAAGCGCCATCCCCCCCATCGTGCCGGCGAGCGCCGCCCAGGCGGCGGCTCCCGCCCGTTCACCCAGCAGCGGACCGCCGAGCAATGCCACGTACAGCGGCGCGGTATACTGCAGAAGGATCGCGTTAGCCGCAGTGGTTAGCTTGTTTGCCAGCACGAAGCAGATGACGGTGGCGGCGTAGGCGGCGGCGCCACCGATCTGCGCCGGCGACCAGGTGAACCGGGGACGCCCGAGGTACAGGAGGATGACAGGAATTGCGATGATGCTGCGCGCGCCGGCGATGGCGAGGGCGTCCCAGGGTATCCATTTGATGAGGAGACCGCCAAGGCTCCACAGAAAGGCGGCGCCGAGCAGACAGGCCACGGCCGCGCTTCGCGAAAGTGTCGATGGTCCGGCTGTCTTCATTGGTCTGCCCGGACGGGCGCAATCACCGTCGCACGGCCTGCAGGGCGCGATCGATGAGCATTTCGAAGATATTCTTGTGGGTAAAGGAAAACGAGGTGAACATGGTATAGGCCTTGGTCATGACATTCGAGAGGTCAACCTCGGTCACGAAATGGGAATAGCCCCCGTGCTGCCGTTTTAAGAGCCCCATCTCCCCGGCAACCTGGAATATGTTCGCGCGGGTAAACACGTTGGTGAATGCCCCGCCCGGAAGACTGAAACTGTATCCCACCTCGCCGTCCGGCTGGGGATGCAGGACGAGACTCATGGGGACGAGGTGGCCGCGCGCCTCGATGACCCCGCGGTCCAGTTCGGGATTTATCTCGGTTATCGAGCAGTTGTTGCGGGCGTCCTGCTCCAGCCGGTACACCTCGATACGCTTGAGGCGTTCGGCCAGCGGAGACGAGGGGTTCCGCACCGTAACTGACTTCGCCGTATTTTCGCAGAAGATGCAGAGCCTCGCAAGGTACTCGCTGAACGAATCGAGGCCTTTGCGGAAAAAATGTACCGCCCCGCGTTCGTCGCAGACGAAGAAATGGCCGTATTTGGAGGTCTTCTGAAAATATATCCTGATGACGCCTTCCCCGTGATTCTCCGTAACCTTCCGGAGATAATTGAGCTCGGGAATCATGGGATCGAACCCGTACCGGGCGAGGGCGCCCGAGTTCATCCCCAGGCCGAAGAGCATCTTCGCCTCGGAATCGAACGAGGTCGCGACGACCGTCTCGGCGGTCGCGGTCTTCCTGTTCGAGAAGACGAACCAGGTGTTGCCGAGCATGGTCACGTACCGCTTCCTTGCCGGGGTGCGGTCTTCAACGAACAGCGAATGCATGCTTTTAAGAAGCGTGTTGACGCGGTCGAAATCGCGGCTGGATCCGAACGGCTGGGACGATGAAAGCCTGAGCGCCCTCTCATAATCGTGCCGGGTAACGAGCGCGCCGTTTATCACGGCCGTCGCGATCTTCGCTATGTCGAGCTCGCTTTTATAGGTTTCGAACCTGGTCTCGCCCCAGCTGTTGTGGTAGAGAAAGACGATATCCTCTATCTTCTTGGCGTATTTTGAATACGGATTGATGATGATATAGTTGATGATGGGAAACGGGTCCCGGACGAAATAACCGTTCTGGATCTGCAGGCGCTTGAACGCGAAATGCACCGTAAGCTCGGACACGAGATCGCGGATGTAGTTGGGATCAACGGCGTGGATGCCTGATTGTATCTCAAGGCGTGTGTAGTCCTTCTGGAATATCCTGTTCATCGCGATCCATACGATGATGCCGATGAAGGTCTCGTCCTTGTGAAAGATCACCTTGGCCGGATAGTTCTTCACGATGATCCGCTTGGAGAGCAGCCAGAACTCCCTGCCGTCGCGATCACGCACGAATTCCACCGTCAGCAGCTTTTCCTGGGGGTAGCCCTTGAAGCTGAGGGAGTTGTCTATCTTGTCGGCCGACATCGAGAAATGGGAATGTATCTTCCGGGTTATGCCTTTTAAATCCTCGCCCGAGAGCCTGTGGGCGATCTTGTTCGTTTCGATGGCGTTGAGGATGTCGCGGTACCCGCGCAAAACATACTTCTTGGTGTCGTTCATCAGCCTGTTGACCGAGTCGATGTCCTGGTTCTCGAACTCGTCCATCTGGCATATCATGGATTCGGACCAGTTCCATTTCTTCGCGTAGGCCTGCATGATGCGGGTCTTTTCCGAGAGCTCGATCTTCTCGCCGTTGTCGAGGAAGCGCGACAGGCGCGGGTCCACCTTCAGGTAGAAACAGATATTGA
>JBFZEY010000159.1:0-8481 GCA_041306625.1 Spirochaetota bacterium
TTTTTCCGAGGAAATCGAGCGTCTGCGCAAGGGGTTCGCGTTTCGGGCTCACCTCGAGAAAGAGGTTTTCGCGGTTGAAGCTCGCGATAAAATCGGCGGCCCCGTCCATCAGGAGCGACCGCTTGATGTCATCGCGCACGCGCTCCGTTGCGGTCGCGGTGAACGCGGCACAGACCGCGGAGGGATACCGCTTCCGGATGGCGGCGAGCTGCCGGTATTCCGGGCGGAAATCGTGTCCCCATTCGGAGATGCAGTGCGCCTCGTCGATCGCCAGGCACTCAAGCCTGACGGAGTCGAGCAGCGCGAGCACCTCGCGTTTCATGAGCGATTCCGGGGCGACATAGAGGAGCTTCGCCGCGCCCGAACGCACCATCGCCGTGTTATGCGCGTACTCCTCGGGCGAGAGCGTGCTGTTGAGCGGGACCGCGCCGACGCCGAGCGCGCCGAGCTGGTCGACCTGGTCCTTCATCAGCGATATGAGCGGCGAGACGACCACCGCAAGACCTTCCGACATGAGCGCCGGCACCTGGTAGCACAGCGACTTCCCTCCGCCCGTCGGCATGACGACCAGGGCGTCGTTCTTCGCCATGATCGCGGCGATGATCTCCTCCTGAAGCGGACGGAACCCGTCGTACCCGAAAACTTCTTTTAATATCCCCCGCGCCCGTTGCAGCATTCCCCCTCCTCTGGCACCTCGATCCCGGCGACCGCCCGGTTATCGTTTGATACATAAACGAATTTCGCAAGGGTGAAAGTAAATAATTTTCGCCGGCTTCGGAAAAATTTTAAAAAAAGAGCCTTTACGGCAAAAACCGGGCGTGATGCACGGGCACGTCCGGACGATCGATCGATCCCGGGGCAGGCCAGTGCGCGCACGGCCTTTTGAGGGCGCGGAACGACAAAAGGTGATTGCTCTTTACGTCGGCGCGGGCATAGACTTGCATGAAAGGAATGCGCCGGGGGCGGCAGGCAAACCGGACGGCCGTACCTAAAAAAACGCCGGACGGCGATTTTATGGTTGTCGCATTTTACCGCGTATATAAAATTTACATGATCGAAAAACCGGCTTTGCATAGTTGTAAATCGTTTGATCACCCCGCCGCCGGAGGGGGAACGGCTTATACGGGAATTAACGCAATTTATATACTAACGGCCGGAGGCGGACATAAACGGTGCGGCCCCGCGGCATACTTGATCACACACTACAGGGAGGAGCATAATGCTTAAAAAAAGGATCGAGGACGATATCTACATCCTGACCATCGAAAACGGTAAGACCAATTCGCTTACCGCCGAGTTCTACACCGAGCTTCGGGAGATACTGAACGAGGTCAACAACAACCCGTCGCCCAAGGGAATCATCTTCACCGGCGAGGGGCGTTTCTTTTCATCGGGATTCGATCTGCCCATGTTTCTTTCGTTCAAGAATGCGAAAGAGGTCGCGAACTTTTTCGCCTCGCTCGAGGAGCCAGTGCTGGTGGACCTGTTCATGTGCAAAAAGCCCGTCATCGCCGCGCTCAACGGCCACACCGTCGCCGGCGGGCTCATCATCGCCATGGCATGCGACTACCGCGTCGCCACGCCGAACCCGAAAGCTAAATACGGAATGAGCGAAATCAAGATAGGCCTGCCGCTCGCGGTGGCGCAGGGCGAGATCGTCCGATTCGGCATGTCCAACGATAGAAACTACCGCGACCTGGTCTACTTCGGCAGCATGATGGACATCAACCAGGCGCGCGAGAAGAACCTCGTCGACGAGGTCGTCGAAGAGGCCGAGCTCATCAACCGCGCCAAACAGCTGGTTTCGCTGTTTATCGACAATCCCGGCCGCGCGTTTACGCCCATCAAGAACCTCTACCGCCGGCCGCTCGCGGAACGGATGCTGAAGGGCATCGCCGAGCTCAACTGGGAAGAGAGCCTCGGCTGCTTCTTCAAGGAGGATGTCCGCTCGACCCTTGAGTTCGTGCAGGCGAGCATGGCGAAGTAGGTAAAGAAGCGATCAATGGACATCAAAAAGGCGGGATGGCGTCTGTTTTCGATCCGGCAGGACGAATTCGACTACGCCGTCCCGCTTTTCGCGCTCTACCTCCTGTCGGGCTTTTTCTACGCGACCGGCCAGATATTCACCGAAACGATTTTTCTCAAGACCTACGGTGCGCCGGGACTCTCGCGCTTCTTTGTCTATAACGGCATCGCGCTTATATTCGGCGGACTGCTGTACAACCTCTTCCTGCTGAGAGTCTCTCTGCGCCGCGGGTACATCGTGCTTGTCGTGCTCTTCACCGGGCTCATCACAACGGCCTCGCTCGAGCGCTTCCGCGGAGAAAACTGGCTGCCGTTCGTGCTGTACCTGGGCAACTACCTGTTCACCTTTTTCCTGGACATGCATTTCTTCAACTTCATCTTCCGCTACCTGTCGCTTCGAAACTCGCGCCGCATCATCCCGTTCTTGATGGGTGGCGGGAAACTGGGCGGGATCATTTCCGGGGCGCTCATCTTCGGCCTGATGTCCCATGATATCGCGCGTCTGGGCATCATCCTGTGGGCCTCGTCCGGCGCGCTGATGCTCGTGCCGCTCCTGGCGCTCCGACCTCCCGCCGGTGGGGGCGGCCCGGACGGCCGACGGGAAAGCGAGCTCCTGCCCGATATGCACATCCTGGACAAGATCGTACGGAAGGTGCGCGTCGCGATCCGCTTCCCGCTTTTCACCTGGTCCATGCTGGCGATCTTCGCGATGTCAATCGCCAACCAGGTCGCCGAGTTTTATTTCGCCGGTATATTCAACCAGGTCTTCACCACGGGCAGGGAGCTCGCGGCCTTCCTGAGCGTCTATACCGTCGGTTCGGACCTGCTCACCCTCGGCCTCCAGCTGTTCATCGTATCGCGCGTCATCAAGGGCGCGGGCGTGGGAAAGGTCAACTCGGTTTATCCCGTATCCTTCCTCGGGCTCGTGCTTCTCGCCGCCGCCTGGCCGGGACTGGCGGCGGGCATCATGCTGCGTTTCTTTCGCAAGAACCTGAGCATCCTCTTCCGCATGCCCGCGTTCAACATCATTATGGCGGCCTCTCCGTCCGAACGCATGGCCGAGGTAAAATCCTTCATCACCGGAATCATAAGCCCGCTGGGAATGATCGCCGGCGGCGGGTGCATCCTCATTATCCACGAGCATCTCTCTCCCGTCGCGGGTTACGCGCTGGGGGCGGGCGTCGGGGCGGTCTACCTCGGCCTTACGCTCTTCCAGAACCGCGCCTATCTTTCCTCCCTCAGAAAACGGCTCTCGATCGGCTCGGCGCGGGTGAACGTCGCCGCACTCATGTCCGAGGGCGAACTGCTGCTGCGCGGGAACGATGACGCCGAAAGGTTTTTCATCACCGAGGCCTTTTTTAACGAGAACCCTTCGGTCGAACGCGCCGTGGACCTCGCCCCGTATTACGACAGACTTTCAAGGGAAACGAAAGAGGGCATGCTCGATCTTTTCTCGACGACGCGCCACGAGCCGTTCGAGGCGGTCATCCGCCGGGCGCTCGGCGACGACGAGCCCTCGGTCCGAATTCGGGCGCTCGGGCTCATCGCCGGCAGGCCCCTGGCGGAGCGGAGAAAGCTCATCGACACATATTTCAGACCTTCGCTGGAAGGCGAGTGGCGCGCCGCCATGTTGATCCTTGCCGGGGAAGGACCCGTAGCGGCCACCGGCCTTGACCCCGACAGCTTCGCGCTCCAGAGCCTGAACGAAATCGGCGATATGGTACGCGCCCGGGAGTGCGACCCGGTCGAGTTCCTGGCACTGTGCCGGGTGCTTCACCCGGGCTATTATCTCAACCGCCTGGTCGGTCTCGCCGTCGCGACGCGCGAGATCGCGCTCTTCGACGCGATCATCCCGCATGCCGACAGCCTGACCCGATCAAAAGCGCGCGGGGTGATGTACGCCTTCCGCGACGCCGCACCCGGACGGCTGGCGGACTTTTTCTCGATGGCCGGCGCCCTCACCGAAATGGACCGCGCCTCGCTCCTCGACCTGCGGCCGGCCCTCTCGGCCGCCCACATAGCACTCCTTTTCCAGCCCGACGAAAAGGTCCGATCGACGATTCTCCGCCGCATGGCGAGCCGCAGGAGTTTCAACCAGAAGTATAACTATCTCAATTACCTGGTCAGCATAGGAGTTCCGGCGGTAAAGGAGATGGAGTCCTTCCTCGACTACGAGATCGACACCATAGTACGCCTGAAGCGGTTGCGCGCCTCGATAGATGCAGCGCCCGGAAGCGATGCCGCGGGGACACTGCTCGAATTTTTACGTATAACGCTGGCGGACGCCGTCGAGCTCCATAAACACCTCATGCTCAAGGCGCTCGGCGCCATCACGGGAGCCGATCTTGACAGGCTGTACGAATCGAGCTTGCTGCTTCGCGATAAAGAGCTCGACGAATATCTTCTGGAATATATCGACGCATCGGGAAAGGCCGGGAAGCGCGCGCTTAGCGTACTCGAGGACGCCGGCAGGCCCGCGGACGGGGGCGGCGGGCGGACCGGCCACACGACGGCCGAGATGCTCTGGGCCGTCTCCGAAAAGAACAGGCAGTTTCTTCCGGAGATACGCGACGCCATGCGACACTGCGCGACCATGCTCTCGCGAGGCGGCGCGCAGATTACAGGATCTACGCGGGAGGCGGAAATGGACTCGCTCATAGAAAAAATCGTGTTTCTTAAAAACAACGTTCTCTTTCGCGACCTCAAGGTCAACGAGCTCATACGTATCGCGGCCATCACCAGGGAGATCGATCTCGCCGCGGACCGTACCGTCATTACCGAGGGCGACATGGGCGACGAGTTGTTCATGGTATACGAGGGCGAGGTCCTGGTTCATACCGGCGGCCGGACGCTCGACCGGCTCGGTGCGGGAGATTGCCTGGGCGAGCTCTCGATCCTCGATCGCGAACCTCGCAGCGCAAACGCCGTAACCACAAGGCCCTCGCGCCTGCTCGCCATCCGCCGCGAGGATTTTCTGTTGACACTCAAGGAAAACCCCTCTATATCCATAAGCGTAATGCAGGTCATTACGCGGCGACTGCGGAAAATGATCGCATCTTAATCCTGATCGAAGGCGGCGGCATGGGATTGCTTGACGGCTGGGGCGTCACGGCTTGCGGCGCGAGAAATTTATTGCGCCGCGCGCTTCCCCTTGCGTCGGCGCTTATCATCGCCGTCGCCGTACTCCACGCTGAAGCGACGCCGCTCTTCGGCGAGGAGCCCGCGGAGAATAAAACCGCGGCGGAGGCGACCCCAAAAAAGGCGGCGCCCGGAAAAAAGGGGGCCGTGGGCAAAATCGTCGATACCATATCGACGGGCGAGCTGTACAAACAGCGGGAAAAGCAGGAAAAGCGAAAGGTCGAGTCGGCCCCCGGCCGCGACCACGAGGACCTCTCCTCCATGCACGAGAGCGCCAGCGAGGAGATCGAATCGATCATCGTGCTCTTCGGCGAGATCCCGGCGACCGGCGGGCGAAAGGCGCTGTACGCGCCGGTGTTTCTCTCGGAGAGCAGGGGGATATTCGGGACCGGCACCGACTTTTCGTTCAAGTGGGTCGGCTATAAACTCTCGGCGCGCTTCACCCAGAAAGATTTCCCGTGGAGCAATACAACGCTCAGCGAAACGCTGGTCGGATCGTTCCTGTACGCATCGGGAACCAACATCGGTTTCCGCGGAAACGCCGTCACGGAAGAGCGTCGATTCTACACCAATTACACATCGCAGATCGTCACCCTGAAAGTCGGCATGCCGTACAAGACATCAGTGGGCTTTACGCTCGATTCGAGACAGTATTTTTTCGTGCGGCACAACGTCCCGGATGACTTCACCATGCCGAGCGATCATGTCAACGTATTCCCCCGCATCGACCTGGGAATCGAGCACCTCACCGAAAAGGGTATCGACCAGATAAAACAGGGCTTCAGCCTCGAGTCATGGGTGGGGTACGGCATCCGGAACAAATGGGAGCGCTGGGGGGAGCAATCCGCGCTTGAGGATACGACGTACGCACGGACCTTCGTAATCTATTCCTGCGAGTTGACCGCGGGCGCGCTCTTCCTGCGAACGCACAACCTGGTGCTCCGGGCGCATTACAAGGGCGGCATTGACAACGATTTCCTCACGCGCCCCCGCTTCGGCGGCACCATCGACAACGCCAACCTCGACGTGGTCCACGGATTCACCGTGGACAATTTCAGGGTGGAGAGCTTCGGCCTGGTAAACCTGAAATATGCCTTCGATGTGGCCTCCCGCCTGCGGATCAACCTATTCCTGGATTATGCGCGTATCTTCGACCCGGATTCCGAGCACGTGGCCGGTTCGGGCTACGGGGTTCGAATTCTCGCCCCCGGCGGCCTTCCGATTTGGATCACCCACGGCATCGGAAGACGGGAATTCCCCGAGAGCGCACGATGGGAGCACGTTGTCATGGTCATGACGGCCGCCGGCTGGTAAAAAAAAGCTTGACTGAGCGCGCTTTCACCGCAGAGCATAATAGCCGTATGATCATCAATCATCAATAGACTTGCTGCGAAATGCGGATTGCGGCGGTTTTCCCGGTTTTACAGCAACTCTAATATCATTGTGCTGGAAGAGGCGGTCGCGCTCATGAAGGTAATAGAAGGTAAACTCGACGCGTCGGGACTCAGGTTCGGCATCGTCGTATCGCGGTTCAACGAATTCATAACCCAGAAGCTTCTGGGCGGTACGATTGACTGCCTCAAAAGAAACAACGCCGATGAAAACAACATAACCGTGCTCTGGGTTCCCGGATCGTTCGAGATTCCGGCGGCGACCAAACGCCTGGTCGATACGGGCTCCTTTGACGCGGTGATCTGTCTTGGCGCGGTTATACGCGGCGCCACGCCGCATTTCGATTTCGTCGCCTCGGAGGTATCAAAGGGCGTGGCCCAGATTTCCCTGGCGGCCTCCATTCCCGTGGTCTTCGGCGTACTCACCACGGACAACATCGAACAGGCGATCGAGCGCGCCGGGACGAAATCCGGCAACAAGGGCTTCGACGCCGCGCTTTCGGCGATCGAGATGGCCAATATCTTCAAACAGATCCGCTGAATGGGACACCGGCGAAAATCCCGGGAGTATGCGCTTCAGGGTCTTTACATGTTCGAAACGGTGCATACCCCTCCCGAGGAGCTCGCCATGCTCGGATGGGTGGACAAGGACATATCCGAGGACATCCGCCGGTTCGCCGTCTCGCTGATCGACGGATCTTTACAGAACATGGACGAGATCGATAACCTCATAAAGACCTATTCCAAAAACTGGAAGTTCGAGCGCCTCAGCGCCGTCGACAAGTCCATTCTGAGACTTTCAATTTTTGCGCTGCTTCACCTCCCGGACATTCCGTCGGCGGTTACGATCAACGAGGGCATCGAACTCGGAAAGATCTACGGCGGCGAAAGCTCCGGACAGTTTATAAACGGCATACTCGACGCCATACATAAATATGAACTGAAAATGGAGGAAACAGCGGAGAGTGAGCCCGATAACAAAAAATAGGTTTTCCATTTTCTCCGGCGACGAGGCGGACGACGCCCCCGGAGAAATAAAGCGAAACAGGTTCAGCCTGACCGACACCCTTAAAAGCCGGAAATACCTCCCCGTGGCGGTTATATCGGGGATCGCCGTTCTGGCCGTGACCGCCATCCTTCTGCTCACCGCCTATTACAAGAAACCGTCGCTGTTCACTCCATCCGATAAAACGGCGGGCGATTCCATCTACTCGGACACCGACAAAAAAGAGCTTCCGGGTGGCGAGGTCGAGAACCTCCATCTAAAAAGGGGTATCGAAAGCTATCACAAGGGGTATTTCAATGATGCGCTGGCCGAGTTCGCCGAGGTGGTCGAGTCCGGGGCCTCCAACGAGGAAAAGGCCATGGCGCTCACCTATGCGGGCATCATCCACGACGATAAGGGCGATTTCAACAAGGCGATCGAAAGCTACAACCGGGCCCTCACCTATGACCGTAAAAATCCGGTAATCTACCGGAACCTCGCCCTGGCCTACCGGCACAAGAAAGACTACGACAGGGCGGCGGAGTTCGCCGAAAAGGCGGTCGACGCCGACTCGGGCAACATCCACAACAGGGTGCTGCGCGGCAACATCTACTTCGAACAGGGTCGCTATGCCGACGCCGCGCGCGAATACGAGGCGGCGCTCGAAACATCGCCCGAGGACCCGCCCTCGCTCTATAACCTGGCGATCGCCCTACTTAAAAAAGGCGACGAGGTCTCCGCGATCGAATACCTCAAGCGCGCCGGCGCCGCCGATAAAATCGGGCAGGTCGCCTCGCGTGCCTACGGAAGGCTCGGCGTTCTCTTTACAGAGCGGCGCGACTACCCTCAGGCCGAAAAATTCCTTGAGCTCGCCGTTTCCATCGCCCCCCGCGACGCCGTTAACCATTACAACCTGGGGATCGTCTATTCCCGGCAGAATAA
>JBFZEY010000160.1:0-3327 GCA_041306625.1 Spirochaetota bacterium
CAGGAGCGCAATTTTAAAACGACGGGACGCATCACCGTCAGTTTCGGCGTCGCCGAACTCGACGCCGATGAGAATTCCGATTCATTCTTCAAGCGGGCCGATGCCGCGCTCTACCGCGCCAAGCAGGCGGGCCGTAACAGGGTCTCGTGCGCGGGGATGAAGGCCTGAAAAGACCCGCGGGATACTGTGATAGATACGGCTGTACAATTCCGGTCAACATAGCCATGTGACTGGTAAAATCCGGCTTACGGGAGTAGCGACAATGATTATCGATACTGTTGCAAACATCGCACTGTACGCCGCGCTGAAGTCGAAGCTGGGCCGTGCACTTGAGTATATAGCGAAAACGGACCTCGAGACGCTCCCGGCCGGGCGCACCGACATCGATGGAGCGGATATCTATTGCATCGTGAGTGAATACGACACCAGGCCGGCCGGGGAGTTGAAGTGGGAGGCGCATCGCGTCTACACGGACATACAGGTCGTTCTCTCCGGCGCGGAGACAATCGGCTATGCGCCGGTGTCGGCGCTGAATGTTACGGCCGGGTACGATGCCGGAAGGGACGTGATGTTTCTCGAGGGCGAGGGGACGCTCATGCCGGCGCTACCCGGGCGTTTTATCGTGCTGACACCACATGACGCCCATATGCCGGGTGTTTCGACCGGGGTAAAGAGTCGTGTTAAGAAGCGTGGGGTTAAGGTGCGGTACGCGGCGCCACTTTGACATTTCAGCGGCCGGTAACTTTAAAGTGCGATGCCCTTCACGGGTTTAATGTTCGAGCCACAATAGCGGTGCGGCCTTATGAGTCGGTGCCCGGTCAGGCGCTGGGTTTTTTCACCGCGGGGAATAGTACACGCAAGGCCGGGATATTCCGCATGGACGTGCCTTATCGATCAGTATCAATTTGTCCCATGGCGCATTGTATGCCGCCGTCACGCCCCATCCCGATCTCGATATAACTTCCTTTCTTAAACGCCCCCGTATTGGCGATTACGGTGTCGCCGAAGCGCTCGACTCCCCCCGCCTCGTGGATGTGCCCGCACAATACGAGGTCGACCCGGTTTGTCTCGATGAAGCTCCTCACGCTTTTACTTCCGCCGCGAAGATACAGGAAGGTCCGGTCGCGAAGGCCGCGTGGAGGGGCATGGGAGATAAGCACCTTGACCGGCGCGTTTGCCACGGCCGCGATGCCTTTGTGCAGCAATTCGACTATTTCCAGCTCGCGGTAAATAGTCCGCGTGGGAATCGGCGTGGGCGAAGAGCCGCCGAGTCCGAAGAAACCTATCCCGTTGATGATTCGCCCGTCGGCGTGAATGCCGATGCCTTTCTCCCGTAAAAAATCCCCAACGGCCGGCTCGTCCCAGTTGCCGTGGACCGCGAGAATATTCCGGTTGAATGACTCTATGATCGCGATTACCTCCCGGGCCTCGGCGATCTTCCCGGTGTGGGTGATGTCGCCGGCAACAATGACCAGGTCTGAACCTCGTATCATGTCGCCGGCACGTTCTATCATCGCAACTCTTCCGTGAATATCGGCCATCGCCAGAATACGCAGGGGCCTGGGGGTGAGTTTTTTCTCTTTCGGGACCTTCATCTCATGCCTCCTTCAGCAATCGCGCCGCTTCATCCATCGATTCCGTGCTTTTCAGCCGGGCCAGTTCCTCCGGTGACTCCTGAAATTTCTCCAGAGCGTTGAAGAAGCGGTCCAGTACGTCGCCGGCGTAGGTGGGCACCAGGAATATATGCGTGTGCGGAATTCTGCGGCCGCGCGCGTACATACATACGAATTCGGGTTTCAGCGCCTTCATCATTTTCGCGCCGAGCTCGCGCGCCAGTTCAAAAAGGCTTTGAGTTTCCTCTGCGGAGAGATCATGCCACCATGGCACATGCCGCTTCGGGATAACCAGGCAATGACCCTTCGCATACGGGTGTATGTCGAGGATCGCCATGGACAGTTTGTTCTCGTGGACGACATGGGCCGGTGCACGTCCGGCGATGATTTCGCAGAATACGCATTTATTTTCGGCCATCGGGTCCCCTCGTGCCATGGTTTTGCGCGCTATGGTGTTTTCATACAACACCGGGACCGAGGCGGTCAAGCATAAACGCCGGGAAGTCTGTTGACAAAAAAACCCCGCGGTGGCTATTCTATGCGCGATGCTTGCGGGAGGACTGCCATGAACTACGTCGATTCGCACGCACACTTCGATCTCTGTACCGGGGAGGGAATGGACACCTTCTCACTCGTCGATGATATGGCGAAGAGCGGCGTTCGACGCGCCGTGCAGGTGGCGATCGAGCCTTCCGGTTTCGAATGGTCGCGCGATTTCGCGAGGGACAACCGTGCTTCGGGAGTGCTCTTCACGCTGGGCATTCATCCGTCTTCCCGGGCCGACAATAACGACCTCATCTACCTCTCGGACTTCGTGCGCTCGGTGATCGATTCGCCGGATGCGGACCTCCTCTTCGGCATAGGCGAAGCGGGCCTCGACTTTTACCGCATGCGCCAGCCGCGCGACGATCAGCTTCGTTCGTTCGAATACCAGGCGGACCTTGCCGGAAGCCTGGGCCTTCCGCTCGTCGTGCACTCGCGTGACGCCATGGACGAAACGATCGACGCGCTTGCCGCTGCGGCCCTTCCGACGGGCGTGATGCATTGTTTCTCCGGTGACAGCGCGGCGGCGCGGCGCGTCCTCGATCTGGGATTTTATATCTCTTTCGCCGGAAACCTTACCTATAAAAACGCCGTCGACCTGCACGACGCCGCGCGCTACGTGCCGCTGGACCGCGTGCTCCTCGAGACCGACGCTCCGTTTCTCACGCCGGTACCCCACAGGGGGAAACGCAACAGTCCGGCCCTTGTCACGCATACGTACGAGTTTTTCGCAGACCTGCGCGGCGAGCCCCTCGCGGGCATTGTCGAGCGTGTATTCAGAAATTTCGAGACGCTCGCGCGTCGGGGATGATGGAATCATGAATTCAAAACGATATTATTCCGACTTCCTGGTGATCGGCAGCGGCATCGCCGGACTCACCTTCGCCATCAAGGCCTCGGCACTGGGAACCGTGCATATCGTCACCAAAAAGAAGAACTTCGATTCTAACACCAACTATGCGCAGGGCGGGATCGCCTCGGTAATCGCGCCGGGCGACACTTTCGATGAACACGTGGAAGACACCCTGAAAGCGGGGGCCGGTCTCTGCAACCGCAGGGCCGTGGAGATCCTCGTGTCGAACGGGCCCGAGCGGGTCAACGAGCTCATGGAATGGGGCACGCGCTTTTCCACCGTGCGCGACAATTCGGGGAGCGAAGTGCTCGACCTGGG
>JBFZEY010000161.1:0-3597 GCA_041306625.1 Spirochaetota bacterium
GTATCTTCGAGGGGATGAGCTTTCACGAGCTTTCGCGCGACCACGGGGAGTTCCTCAAGCGCTGGGCCGCCGACCCCGCATCGGTGGCGATGCCCGGCGGCGAATCGCTCGCCGGGCTCCAGGAGAGGGCATGGAGCGCCACATGCCGCATCACCTCCTCGTGTGACAGTGCCCTCGCGGTGTCGCACAATTTCACGATCACCACCATCCTCTGTAAAATCCTCGACATACCCCTTTCTGATTTCAGGCGGATACGGCTGGACAACGCCTCGAAAACGATCATCGAAACCGCAGAAGACGCGTTCCGGGTGATTGTCATCAACGACACCACTCACCTCAAATAATCGACAGATCGCTTTTTACTTTACTTCTGCATGCCCGCGGCTATTTTTCGACCATGCACGGATGGACCGGTAAAGTGCTCATCGTCGACCTCTCGAATGGCACACACATGGTACAGCGCCCCGAAAAGACGCTGTACGAAACATGCATCGGCGGACGGGGGCTTGCAGGTCACTATTTTTTCGACCGGGCCGGGCTCGCCTTCGACGATCCCGATATGCCGCTCCTTTTTTTTACCGGGCCGCTCACCGGCACATCCTCCCCCGCGCCGGGACGCATGACAGTAATGTCGCGATCACCGCTCACCGGAACCGTCTGCGACGCCTCGGTCGGCGGCAGGCTCGGTACCCGGATCAAGAGGGCCGGCTGGGACGGCATCATTATAACCGGGCGCGCACCCTCCTGGTGCGCACTGGAGGTCCGTGATGACGTCGTTCGAATCGTTGATGCGGAGGCGCTCAGGGGCGCCAAAACATCGGAAATCGCATTCGGCGGTGACACCTCGACCGCCGTCATTGGTCCCGCCGCAGAAAACGGCGTGCGCTTCGCCGGCATTGTGGTCGACGGCCACTATTGCGCCGGGCGCGGCGGCCTGGGGATGGTGATGGCCGCGAAGAGGCTCAAATATCTGTCGGTCACCGGAAGCGGCTCCGTCAGCGTGTTTGATCGGGATGAAATCGCCCGGGCCCGCGAGGAAATCGACCGACTGGTGGCGGCATCCCCGGCGCTCAGGGGAGAGCTCGGCATCGGCGAGTTCGGTACGGGTGCGCTTTACGACCTCATGCACGCGCGAAGGATGATGCCGACCGACAATTTCCGCCGCACGCGTTTCTCGGCCGCCGGCGATATGAACGCGTACCGCTACCGCACCCGGTATGATACAAGCAAAACCGGCTGCGCCGGTTGTGCCATACTCTGTAAAAAAAGCTCCGAACGCGGTATCATCCCCGAATTCGAGACCATGTCGCACTTCAGCGCCCTCATCCTCAACGAGGACATCGACGCGATCATGGAGGCTAACCGGATCTGTAATGAAACCGGCATGGATACGATCTCGGCGGCCTCCACGATCGCCTGCTGGCAGGAGATCGAAGGCACGCGTCTTTCTCCGCCGGAGATGCTCGCCCTTCTTGAAGATATCGCCTTTTCCCGGAATCTCGGCTCCGAACTCAAACACGGTTCCCGCCGTTATTCGGTCGCGAAAGGCCAACCCGAAACCTCCATGAGCGTCAAGGGTCTCGAACTGCCGGCCTACGATCCGCGCGGAGCGTACGGCATGGCGCTCGCCTACACCACCTCCACGCGCGGCGGCTGCCATCTGCGTGGCTATCCCGTCGCGCACGAAATACTCAGGAAGCCCGTCGCGACCGACCGATTCAGCTTCGAAGGAAAGGCGCGCATCGTCAAGATCGCCGAGGACATGAACGCCGCGGTCGATTCGCTTACGGCCTGCAAGTTCCTGTTTTTCGCCGCCTCGCTCGAGGAATTCTCCCGGGCCCTCAACGGTGCGACCGGAGTGCGTACGTCGGCCCAGGACCTGCTGCGCGCCGGCGAACGTATTTATTACCGCGAGCGCGTGATGAACTCCCGAAACGGATTTTCCTCCGCCGAAGACGATCTCCCGGGGCGCTTTTTTCTTGAACCGGGTACGGGGGGCGACGGCATCGATATACGCCCCATCGATCGAGCCGTTTTCCTCAGGGCCCGCGCCGATTACTACCGCATCCGCGGCCTCGACCCTGACGGCATGCCGCTGCCTCAAAAATGCTCGGAGCTTGGAATTTAATGACGGCACTCTTAAAAAAATACTCCGGCAAGCTCGGCGAGCAGGGCCTGTGCGAGCGGGGCGCGCCGCTCATCTGCACCGTCAACGCCGATGTCAGCTGGAACAGAGAGGACCCGCTTCGCGAGGTCTTCGAGCGCGTACTCGGCGAGCTCTCCGTCTCGAGCCTCCTCTTCGCACCGCCCGCCGAACCGTACGCCTCCATCATCGAATTCCTCGAGCGCGACGCCGGCGAGTCCAATGCGCTTTTCCCCGAGGACAGCGAGACGCGGACCTTCCTGCACGATATACCGATCGTGCGCGACCTTGACCCCGATGCGATCACCGCGGCTCTTCGACGGAGGAAGTGTGCCCTGCTCCCCGGTCACGGAATCGTCAGCTTCGGCACGGTAAGCCCCGAACAGGCCTTCGTTACTGTGAGTTCGGTCTGTTTCTCACTCTTCGTTAAATTTTTTGCGGACCTCGCCTCCGCCGCACGCCGGGGCGAGGCGGAGTCCGGACGAGCGTCGTTCTCGCGCGGCGTTATCGAACGTTACCGGACATACGTCACGGAGCGTTCATCAAACGTCGATCTCGCGCACGGCCCGTTCACCGGCAGCGAAGACGTCGCCGGTGCGATCGCCGAGGCCGGCAGGCTCACCGTCGAGGCGCGCCTGGTGGATTCGTTCTTCGGCAATATTTCGTACCGGCACGGCGATATGATCTACATCAGCCAGACGGGAAGCTCGCTCGACGAGCTGGCCGGCTGCATCGACCCCTGCCCTATCGATAATTCCTCGTGCGCGGGCCTTACGGCTTCGAGCGAGTTCTCCGCCCACCGCGAAATATACTCATGCACGGACCGCAGGGCCATCCTGCACGGGCACCCCAGGTTCGCCGTCATCATGTCCATGGCATGCGACGCCAGGGACCACTGCGCGCACCGTACGCAATGCCACAGGCTATGTCCCGAACAACGCTTTATACGGGACATACCGGTGGTGCCCGGCGAGGTCGGCACCGGCCGCTACGGGATCTGCACCACCATGCCGCCGGCACTAAAAAGTGCACGGGGCGCGATCGTTTACGGACACGGACTCTTTACCACGGGCACCGACGATTTTAACGAGGCCTTCAGCAATCTAATCAGCATAGAGCTCATGTGCATTGAGGAGTATCTTGGCCTTCTCGATTACTGACATGCCGGACATCCCTGCGTGAGGGCCGGCCATATTCTTGATGACAGAGGTTACCCATGATTGACACTGCATCCCTCGTTACCTTTATAGTCTACCTGGTTCTCCTTATGGCCATCGGCGTTTACTTTTACCGGACAACGTCAAACCTCGAGGACTACCTCCTCGGGGGTAGGGGCCTGGGACGATGGGTCACCGCCTTTTCGGCCCAGGCCAGCGACATGAGCGGCTGGCTTATGATGGGACTGCCCGGGGCCGTCTACCTCGGCGGGATGCCCGCCGCCTGGATCGCCATAG
>JBFZEY010000162.1:0-4119 GCA_041306625.1 Spirochaetota bacterium
GATCTTATGGTTTACTATATTAAATGCCTTTTAAAAAGCGGGACCCCTCACCCTGCCCGGACTACCTGCTGGCCCGCCCGACCTGCAGTATAACGAAAATACAGGGTCTTAACGCCATACAACACATCCAATATAACTGTACCGGCAATTGGGGGGAAGGAAAGGCCGGAGAGCGCAGCTGCTATTTAAACCGGGTGCAAATTCGACTCTCTCAATCGAGAAGCCTGAAGGGTAACGCGAAGGTGTGCCGAGGACCTGATCGCGGAATGCCCGCGTGATCAGCCAGATGCCGCAGTCATGACGATACGTGCCTTAAAGCGGCCTTTACCAGGGGCTCGATCGTCAGCGACGGGTCTGCGCGCAGCAATTCATCCACGGCCTTCGCCGCGCGGCCCTCGTCGAATCCCAGGGCCGCGAGCGCCTCGACGGCCTCGTTCCTTGCCGATTGCTTTGCCCCGGCGTCGTTCGAAACGACTTCTATATGCTTGAGCCGCCGGGTAAGCTCGAACACGAGCTTCTCGGCCTTGCTGCGCCCGATCCCCGGAACCCGCATAAGCGGTGCAAGATCGCCGGAACGCACCGCCATAACCAGATCCTCCGTCGTAATTCCAGAAAGAATCGAAAGCGCCATCGCCGGGCCTATCCCGGTAATGCCGATCAGAATACCGAAAAGATCATGCTCCTGCCGCGAAAAAAAACCGAAAAGCCGGAGCTGATCCTCGCGATGGTAGGTAAAAACGAACAGCACCGCCTCCCGGTGTCCGACGAGACGCTCGTAGGTCGAAAGCGGTATGCTGCAGCGGTAGCCGACCCCGCCCACATCCACGATCGCTTCCGTAGGCCGAAGGTCCTCTAAAATCCCTTTAATCCGCGCTATCATCAGACCCCTGTCTTCCGGAACGTGCATCGGGGGTGCGCTCCGCGAAAGCTGCGCCGGCACCCGACGAGGCCAGGTAATGGCAGGTGGCGACTGCCAGCGCGTCCGCCGCGTCGTCCGGCGACGGCGGTTTCTTCATGCCGTACAGGCCTCCCACCATGATCTGCACCTGGCGCTTGGTGGCCTTCCCGTGGCCGGTGACCGCGCGCTTCACCTGGAGCGGAGTATACTCGGTGCATGCTAGCCCCCTCATGCCGGCCGAGAGCAGCACAACGCCGATGCACTTCCCCACGTCCATCGCGGTCGTCGCGTTTTTTGCGAAATACAAGCGCTCCATCGCCAGCACGGAAGGTGAATGTTTCGAAATAATCTCGTCAAGCTCCCGGTAAATCTTCAACAGACGATAGGAAAGCTCTCCCCCGGGAGCGGAAACGATCGCCCCGCAGTCCACCAGTTTCAACCCGTCCCCGATAACCGCCCAGCCGAGCGTTCCGAAACCCGGGTCGATCCCGAGAATCCTCACTTGCCCTCGCTTATCCTTGTCATAATAACGTCGGGGATTTCGTAGTTTGAATACACGTTCTGGACGTCGTCCTGGTCTTCGAGCTGCTCTATAAGCCTCAGGCACTGCTCGGCCTTCTTTTCATCGAGCAGGATGGTGTTCTGCGGAATAAACGTGATTTCGTGAAGGACCAGTCTGTACTGCTTCGCCTGGATCAGGTCGTTAACCTGCGCGAAGCCCTCGGGCGAGGTGACAATGACAATATTCCCGTCCTCGGTCTTGACATCGTCCACGCCGTAATCGAGGACCATTTCGATGATCTCCTCTTCGGTTGCCTGCCCGCCCTCGACAATGATCATCCCCCTGCGGTCGAAAAGATACGACACGCAGCCCGTCTCACCGAGATTGCCGCCGTTGCGGGAGAACGCGGTGCGAATCTCCGGGGTGGTGCGCTTTTTATTATCCGTCAGACAGTGGGCCATGATGGCCACTCCTCCCGGACCGTACCCCTCGTAGGCGATTTCTTCATAGACAACGCCCTCCAGCGTTCCGGTGCCCTTCTTTATGGCGCGCTCGATATTGTCGGCCGGCATGTTGTTCTCCCTGGCCTTGAGCACCGCGGTGCGCAGACGCGGGTTCGCGTTTATGTCGTCGCCCCCCATCCTTGCCGCGACCGTAATCTCCCTGATTATCTTGGTGAAAAGCGCCCCCCTCTTGGAATCGACCGTCGCCTTCTTCCTTCTGATGGTGGCCCATTTAGAATGTCCTGACATACGCTACCTCGGTTTTTTTCTTAGCCATTCGCTTCAGGTAAACCCTCTCAGTAACCCCTGCTAATTTTCAACTGTATTTTTACTATCCGATCCCTCGCCCTCGAAGAGTTGTAATCGAACGCGATGCATTCGCGATAATACCGCATCGCGTCATCGAGCCTTCCAAGCCGTTCGGAGCATTCCGCAATGTTCCAGCGCACTCTGCCCGCATGGAGCTTTGAATACGAATAGAGCCGCTCTCTTCGTTCCAGGCGGAGCCTGCTCTCCTCTTCCAGAAAAAATTCATACTGGTTATAGGTGTCGAAGTCCGGCTTTTTCATGAGCGAGGTCTTCACGCCCCGGATGTCCGAGGAGAGCTTCTCGATCTCGCGGTCCTTCTCCTCGAGGAGCTTCTTAATCCTGTCTTGAAAAACGATTGTTTCGCCGTAGAGTCGTATGGCCTTCTCGAAGTCGAGGTCCTTCATCGCCATATCGGCGGTATACTCGTACGCTTTCGATCTTCTGAAGATTTCACTTTCCGGAAGGAGCTCCAACGCCCGATCAAAGCTCCGGCGCGCGAGATCGAAATCGCCGGTGCGCGTAAACGCGAGATGGCCCAGCGCGAAATGAATGTACCCGTCGCCGGGCTTCGCGGCCAGATATTCCCGGTAATACCGCACCGTCTCCAGATACCGGCCGATGTCCTCGTTAAGGTTTCCTATCATCAGGTACAGGCCGGGATCTTCAACGCGGTCGCCCTTCCACTGGAGATAGCGTTCCAAATGGAAGATGGCCCGTTTTTTTTCCGTGGTCCGGTAGAGAGCCGTGCCAAGCCGCAGCGAGTATTCATAGTTGCGGGGGTTCAGGCTGTAGGCCGCTTCGAGCGCGCGGGCATACGCTTCGTTATCGCCCCGTTTTTTATACACATCCGCAATCTCCAATAAAATGACGTCGTCCTTTTCCGGCTCGAGCTCTTTGAACCTGAGAGACTGGCCGTAATGGTTAAGCGACTCGTCCAGGCGCTCGAGGCGAAAAAGGCACCGTGCCGCATCAAGATGCAGCGTATACAGTTCGATATTGCGCTCGATAAAGAATCCTTCCGCGACACGGTTGCGAAAGAGGTCGTTTATGTTCACCCGTTCCTCGAGCTTTTTGGCGGTTATGAAATCCGTCGGAACGCGCCTGTTCTCCACCCTGGTGTCGTAAATCGCGAGCAGCCGCTTGCGTATGGCTTCGTAAGCATTTGCGTAGTCTCCCTTTGAATACAGCGCTACATAATCGGCGAGCGGTTCCTGTGCGTCGAGACGGGCCTCCGTCCATGGGAGAAGGAGCACGGTCATCACGGCCAGTGCGATGAATACTGGCCCCGCGAGAGCGTGTCTGCTTTGCACGTTTTTCTTTTCGCAGCGATTGTCTCTCATATAGTTACTACTATCGGCCTCATCGAGCCCCATCTTGACCGCCGGTACTGCGGACCGACCCGGTGCCGGTTTCTGTTGTAATACCTGCCGGCCGCGCAGAAAATAAAAAATTTCATTCCCTGGAAAAAATTTACCTTAATTTCATTGACAAACAACAGGGGGGGCGTTTAATAGCATCCATTACTGAGAGAAACAATTCTCCGGTGGTTATAGAGAAGAGGAAACACCTGTTCCCATTCCGAACACAGAAGTTAAGCTCTTCATCGCCGATGGTACTGCATGGGTAACCGTGTGGGAGAGTAGGGCGCTGCCGGGGTTGCAATCATACAATTTCATAAAAAGAGCGCCGCAAGGCGCTCTTTTTATGTATCCCTATTCTTCCCGTTCCTCCGCCGAATATGAACACCTTCCCCCCTTGCCAGGCGAGCGGAAAAAAAGTGATTTTAACGATAAAAAATACGCCGCAGAAACCGCGGCGTATTGTGATTCTACATTACTCTGTGTATTCGCTTATTTCGTCGCGCCGCCCTCAACGCTCGAGCGAAGGCCCTTACGCTCGATCTGGTA
>JBFZEY010000163.1:0-3266 GCA_041306625.1 Spirochaetota bacterium
ATGAGCGAGTTGTCCGCGGTGATGAGAGAGCAGTTTGCGCTGAACGAAAAGGTCAACCACTCCGCCGAGGACGTTCGGAAGCGATCCGAGGAGATAAAGAGCTCGACCGACGAACAGAGGACCGCGACCGGGGAAATAGTGAAGTCGGTTTCCAGCGTTAATATGCTGACGCAGTCCTACGCCACCGGCGCGGAGGAGATGCTGGCCACCGCTGAAAACACCGCCGCGATCGTCGAGAAGCTCAGGGAGGCGGTCGATTTTTTCTCGCTTGAGGAGGGGCGGGCCTAGAGCGAGCGAGGCGCTGAGTGAGAGATAACGATGTTATAATTTATTCGTACAGTTCATCGATTTCTTGTTCAATTTTCGTCAGGCTCAGGGTTCGTTAATTTCGTACAGCCATCACTTCGAGAGTGAGCTATTCGCGAATGCATCGTAAAGGGGGAATCATGCCGAAAAAAATGAAAATCATGATAGCCGCGGCTAGCGCTTTCCTGGCGGTTCTGGTCGTCGTCCTTTTCTGCAGGCCCGGCGACAGGGGCGGCGGCTATAACGGGTATTTTGCCGTGATGAACAATGCGCTGAAAGACGCCGGTACGGTCCAGCCGGCGATAGTGCTCGATCTGGACCGGGTCGATTCGAATATCGCCGTGCTGAGGAAGTTTATCAGGCCGCCGCTGGAGTACCGGGTCGTCACCAAGTCGCTGCCCTCACCGGATCTTCTTATATACGTCATGAAAAAATCCCGAACCAAAAAGCTCATGCCGTTCCATCTATAGCCTATGCGTACGATCCTCGAGGCCGCCGCGCCCGGGCTCGACATGCTGCCGGGCCGGCCGTTTCCCGTGGCGGCGCTTGCGGGTTTCCATGACGCACTGCCGGCGCACCTGAAAAAGGAGGCGCTGCGGTCCGTACAATGGCTGGTCGATTCCGAGGAGAGGCTGGTGGAATACCGTGCTTTCGCGGCGCGGCGCGGTATCGTACTGCGCGTTAACCTCGAGATAGACGTAGGGCTTCACCGCGGGGGCGCTCGATCTAACGAAGAGCTGGGACGGATGCTGAAAATCGTTGCGAAGAGTTCGGGGCGGCTCGTCTTTTCCGGGTTTATGGGCTATGACGGACACGTCGCGCATGTGCCGCTCTATGTCGGATCGAAAGAGAAAGCGATACGGAAGGAATTCGCGAAGTCGATGGCGCGCTATGAGGAGTTCGTGAGATACGGCAGGAAAGCCTATCCGGAGCTTTTCAGGGGAGTCCTGACTTTCAACAGCGGCGGCAGTACGACCTATGCGCTGTATAATCAAACCTTTCAGGTCAATGACATCGCGGCCGGTTCCTGCCTCGTGATGCCCTCGACATTCGACGTGTTCACGCTCGGTGAACACCTCCCGGCCCTCTTCATCGCGGCGCCCGTGCTTAAAATACTCGACGGCTTCGGCGTGCCGTTTATCGAGGCCTTTCATTCGCTCGTTGAATGGTGGGACCCCAATACGGCACTTAGCTTTTACGTCAGCGGCGGGGGGTGGTCTGACAGGATTCTCGCACCGGCAGGTATCTCGGTGAACGCGCTCACCGCGAGTCCTCCGAACGAAAACATGCTTCCCAATCAGAGCATGCTGAATGGTTCGAAGAGTGTCGTCATTAAGACCGGGGATCATGTTTTTTATCATCCCCTGCAGGGGGACGCCATCATGCAGTTCGACGCGATATACGTAATGAGAAACGGTAAAATAAATGCGATCTGGAAGCCGTTCGCTGCCAGGCTTTAGCAGGGCTCTTTATCCACTTATTTTCCGGTAAGCTCGAGGTAGCCTTCCCTGAGATCGGTGCCGCTCGCGAACATCCATGCGGTCCAGCCGGAGGCGGAGGCCTTCTTTGCGTCCGCTCCTTTTTTCAGGAGGAACTCCATCGCGCCCGGCGCCACTCCGAAGATCGAGTACATAAGGGGCGTGCGGCCGTGAGGGTCGCTTGCGTCAATCGCGGCGCCGTCGCGTATAAGGCTCGCGAGCAATGCGGTATCGTTGAAATAAGCGGCGATCATCAGGGCGGTCCGTCCGTCGTCGTCGACGAAGCCGGCTTTGATCCCGCGCAATATTTCGCCGGTGGTGGCCGCGTTTTTATATCGCCCGAGGACGCCGATCCTGGCGGACCATTCCTCCATAAGTGGCCGGTATATCATTTGTTTATGTCGCGGCAGCGATGAATTGTGTTTCAGCATCGATCTGATGATATCGCGTGCCATTATTTCGGATAGCGTCGGGGCAATTTTCCTCAGGGCCGCGCGGCGATAGAAGGTGTCGCCCCGCTGCTCGACGAGTACTTTCACGCAGTCCCGTTCACTTAAATCGGCATAGTCGGTCGGAAGGGGCACGTTCCATGCCTCATCATCGATTCCCGCGAGCAGATATCGGACGCGTGACGACGGCACGACACCATCACCGGAGCCTTTACGGGCCACTTTCCCCGGAAACAGCCGTTCGATAAGCGCTTCTTTCTCCTGTCCGGAGACCTCCCGGGCGATTCCCCCGCCGGGGGAGAACTCGAAGAGATCGTGAATCATTTCAGCGCCGGCGTCGCTCCATCCCGTATGATAGAGCGCGTAAACGGCCGCGCCGTTTATCGCCCATCGAGCCCCCTTTACCGATCCCCGACCCCTGTGGGAGGACGTGGGCTTGAGCGTGGCCAGCTGAAGGAATTTTTTGGCCGCCAGGTCAAAAGAATAGAGATGGACGGCGTCGTAATAAGTTTTCCCGGGGCTGTGCATATACAGGGGAATGATCGTGCTTCCGGGTTCGGAGAGGATGTAATCACACAGGAAGTAGACGGAGTCGCCGGACCGCAATCCGTCGGACACTTCCCTGTGGGTCGAGACTTCCCTGTTTTTCAGCATATCGAACGAGCAGCAGCAGGCCGGATGGATGGTGAAGCAGAGAATCATCGCCGTCAGGGCGAAGCCGTAATGGCCGCGCCCGGTAGCCCGCCTCATCATGATACCGAACTCCCGGTCCATGCGTTCCCTCCACGATGCCGGTGCTCGTATAATCGCACGTTAACGAAGCCATGTCAAGGCATTTAGCGGTATGCGGATTAATGCGGCGCCATGAATGAAGTTCGGATATAATCCGCGCATCGCCGGAAAGATTGATAGCTTATAAATTTAAAATAATCCTAATAGTTAATATATTATATTAACAATATTTATATGATAAAGATAATAATTATCTATTTTTTATGCATTATTGCTTGTGGTTGTTCAATCGGCGTCATAC
>JBFZEY010000164.1:0-6847 GCA_041306625.1 Spirochaetota bacterium
GGTTTCCAGAGGCTCGTGACGCACGGCATGCCGGGTCTGGTGATCGCCGCATTCAGACTTGTCGTATCCGCGGGTTTTATACCGATTACGATCGGGGTGATCGTGCACCTCGGCGGGACGCTCTATGGCGCCTGTGCCCGTCTCCCGCGTCGGGCGCTCATTATTCTGGCCGCAGGCGCGGCTCTGGCGGTGATACTCTGGGTGGTGCCGTTTAACCGCAACGAAGGGCCGAACCTCGTCATCATCGCCGCGGACTCGTTTCGCCATGATCGCGTTTCGGCCTGGGGAAAGCGCAGGGGCCTCACGCCGAACATCGATGCCCTGGTCAGGGAAGGGACGAGCTTGCAGGATTTCCATGTTCAGCTGCCGCGCACCTTCCCCTCGTGGTACAGCCTTCTTTCCGGAAGGTATCCGGCGCAGCACGGCATCCGCCACATGTTTCCCACAGCTGATCAGCTCGCAGCGGTGCGCCTCGATCTGCCTGAAACCCTCAGAAAAAACGGCTACGTTACATCGGCGGTGGCGGATTACGCGGGTGACATTTTTTCAAGGATGAGCTGCTTCGACAGGGTCCGTGCGCCCTCGTTCAACTTCACCACGCTTATCCGCCAGCGCGGCCTCGAGATCCATTTTTTCCTGCTGCCGTTTATACAGAACGCCCCGGGACGGTGCCTTTTTCCGGAAACGCGCGCCTTCGCCCAGAACTCGGACCCCTCGTTTCTCGTCGGCGACATTAAATCGGAGATCGACGCACTCGCCGCCGGGAAACGCTTTCTCCTGACCGTTTTTTTCTCGGCGACCCATTTCCCCTACGCCTCGCCGCATCCGTATTACAAAAAGTACACGGATCCCGCCTATCGCGGGGAATACCGCTATCTTAAAATAAACAATCCGCTCAGCGAATCGATGGTGACTCGTGACGACCGGCGCCAGATCGAGGGACTGTTCGATGGAGCGTGCTCGGCGGTCGACGACGCCGTCGGCGAAGTCGTCGATCATCTGAAACGGCGCGGGCTGTACGACGACAGCATCATCGTTTTCACCGCGGATCACGGCGAGAACCTCTACGACCACGGCCTGGACCTGGGGCACGGCGAACATTTCCGCGGCGAGTACGCGACGCATGTTCCGATGGTCATCAAATTCCACCGCGGATACGCTCCGATGGCCAGGGCCAGGGAATACACCGGCGTCGTCCAGCAGGTGGATTTCGCCCCTACGATGCTCGACGTGCTGGGCATGAAGAATACGGAGTCTGACGCGGCGGGTATATCGTACAGGGGAGTTATCGAGGGCAGGGTGACGCACATCTTTCGCACCGCGTACGCGGAGACCGGCATCTGGTTCGTGGCCGAGGGAGGGCAGTTTTTCCAGCGTATGCGCATCCGGTACCCGGACGTCAGCGTACTCTGCGGCCTCGCGGAGCCCGACAGGGACGTGGTGCTGAAAGACGAATACCGCGACCTCATCAACATCGCCAAGCACCGCACGGTGTTCGATGAAACCCACAAGCTCATTTACATGCCTACCCGCGACGGGGTGCGCTACGAACTGTTGCGCCGCGGCGATACGGCGTTCGTCAACCGCGCTTCGGCGGAAGGCGCCGCGTTCGCCCGGTTGGAAAGGGTGCTGCGCGAAACCGTTTTGCGCCATGAAAATGTTGCCATCGTAAACGGATTGTTCATTCCAAAAAGGGAGAGATAACCATGGAGCTCGCACGGCTGAGGCTGGGGAACATGCTTAAAATCGGTGAACGGGGCCATTTCCCCCGTCCGGACCTTGTCAGAAATCCGAGCTATTCGCTGGATGGCGAGTGGCTGCTGTGCCCCGATCGCAAAGCCACGGGTCGCTTGAAGGGCTGGCAGAACAGGGACTTCGGCCTGAGGACGGTCCGGGGACGCTCGAGCGCGCTCGCCGAGGACGCGTCGATCCATCGCGTGCGCGTGCCGTTCCCGCTGGAATCCGAAATAAACCAGCGCGAGCTCGCTCGTTACGGGCTTACCCCCGCGGTCATCGCCTCCCACCGGGCTTTCTGGTATTACCGGTATTTCAAACGTCCGGCCGAGTTAACGGCGGGCCTCATCAAATTCGGGGCGGTCGATTACCGGGCCTCGGTCTGGCTTAACGGCGTTTTCCTCGGCGAACATGAGGGCGGCTATACGCCGTTCGAGTTCGTGGTTGAAAAGTTCGAGGAGGAAAATGTACTCACGGTGCTCGTCGAGGACTCCCGCTCGATGAGCCAGGTCCGCGGCAAGCAGACATTTTTGAAGAAGCCCTTCATGGTGTGGTACCCGGGATGCACCGGTATCTGGCAGAACGTCTGGATCGAGCCGCTGGGCAGGGCCTATTGTGACGGCGTGGTCTGCCACCGGGACGAACGGGGCGGCGCGGTATTCTCGTTCGACATACGCAGTGCCCGGGGAATACACCCGGGAAACATCGACGTATCGCTGCGCCTCTACGCGTCACAGGTCCATGAAGGGGGGCGCGGCACTCTCAAGACGCCGCTGCGGGAATTTCGCGAATTCGTCGCGCTCGACGCGATGGGCCGCGGCCATGTTGATATAACCGTGCCGGAGAAGCTTCTCAGCAAATGGAGCGTCGACTGGCCGGGCATGCATCCGATAGAGATCGGCCTGCGGCAGGGGAAGAAAGAGATCGACACTCTCTACCTGCTCTACGGCGGAAGGCAGATCGGCGTGGAGTCGGGCATAATCAAACTGAATAAGAAGAAGCTCTATCAGAAACTTCTCCTCAACCAGGGATACTACGGTAACGGGCACTATTCGCCCGAAACGACGGACCAGTTCAGGACCGATATAGAGCTTATGAAGAAGGCGGGATTCAACGGCTGCAGGATGCACCAGAAAATAGAGCACCCGGCCTTCCTGTACTGGGCGGACCTGCTCGGCTTCCTGGTATGGGAGGAAGTGCCCTCATACTATCGTCCCTCGACGGGCAACATGAAGCGGCTCGAACGCGAGCTCTCGGAGGCGATGCGTCGCGACGGGCTCCATCCCTCGGTCATGACGCTGGTGCTGTACAATGAGAGCTGGGGAATTTATAATGCGTTCGTTTCTAAAAGGGCGCGGGACGGGGTCGTCGAGCTCTTCAACCGGTGCAAGCACGCGTATCCCGGTTATCTCATCATCGATAACAGCGGTTTCCATCACCTCAAGACCGACGTCGCCGATATCCATCATTATATTCCGACAATGGAGGAAACGGAGGAATTCTACTCCATTCTCGTCAAGGGGGTGCGGGAGGCGCCGCTCTGGTACAATTTTATACGGATGCTCCTGGGCAAGGAGAACGCCCAGACGCCGTTTCTGCGGGGCTATGGTGAGACCGCAAGCCCTCTCGTAATCAGCGAGTTCGGCGGTTATGGTTTCGGCATGTACAAAAACGAGGGAATGCCGCTCGACGAATTTTTAAAGAAGCATATCGAGGTACTCTCCCGGTTTCCGGCAATCCAGGGGCTCTGCTATACGCAGTTTGCCGACACGTTCCAGGAGAAGAACGGCCTTTTCTCCGAAGACCGCCGGCTTAAGAGCCCGAAGGTGCGCGAATATCTGGCGAAGCTCCTGCCGCGATAGGTTTTTTGACCGATATTTTAATATTGCGCGAGAGAATCCAGGCCGATATTATAAGGAGAAATCTTACGGGGAAGGATACCGCTGTGCGTGAGTTCCTGTATCACTGTGCGCGTGGAAAAATGCTCGTCGCGCTTGCGGCGCTGGCCGCTCTCGCCGTCCCGAGCCTCCATGGAATAGCCTCGGGTCAGACCGCCGGCCAGGCCGAATCGCCGTTCGTCCTCATAATCCAGATGGACCGATCCACCTTCGCAGAGGACGAGCCGGTGGTGTTCAACATGATCATTAAAAATACCTCCGATAAAAAAGAGTTCTTCGTGTCGTACGACACGTCGTATACCACTTATCAGCCGGTCGTCTACGACGCGCAGGGCCGGGAGGCGGCGATCACGGTGCCGTACCGGCTCATGAACAGAAGGGTCGAGGAAGTGGTGCGCGACATGTATCCCCGCGCGGTCGAACTTCTTCCAAACGAGACCCTGACGCACACCGTAAACCTGAAAAACCTCTACGATCTGCGCACCGGCGCCGAATACCGGGTGCGCGGTTTTTTTCTGCCCGATATGCGGAACCCCTCGGCCCTGCCAAGCTCCAATATCCTTTCGTTTAAAATAGTCCGCGCCCCGGGACTGGTGAAGAAAAGCGGTGTCGTGCGTCAGGAGCGGGGGGTGTCCCCTTCGGAGGTGGTGCTGCTGGCCCTTACCGCCGAGAAAAACGGGACCTGGGACCGACTGTACAAGTATATCAAGGCCGACACCTTTATCAATGCCTTTCCCGATTACGTACGTCTCTATAACACCGCCGACGAGATCGAAAAATTGAGAATTCTCGAGGAATTCGCCAGGTTTTTAGCGCGGCGCAGGGACGATTATATAAAGGACTTTTCGATCACCGACGAGATTTTTCTTCCCGGAAAGAATATCGCCTACGTCGACGTGGTCGTGAACCGGTACGGGCCCAGGCTGCCGTTCCGTTTCAAATACCGGTATACGCTTGAAAAAACGAGGGATCACTGGCTTATAATTGACCTTGAAGCGACCGTATTAAAGGGTGAACGATAATGACCGAGATACTGTCCCAGGACGAAATTGATGCGCTATTGACCGCGATATCCACCGGCGAGGTGGATACGACCGACTACAGCGCGGCGAAGGAGCAGCGGAAGGTCAAGATTTACGATTTCCGGCGCCCGGACAAGTTTTCGAAAGACCAGATCCGCACGCTCCAGATGATGCACGAAACCTTCGCCCGTCTTACCACGACCGCGCTCTCGGCACAGCTGCGCGCGCTGGTCAGCGTGCACGTTGCGTCCGTCGACCAGCTCACCTACGAGGAGTTTATTCGCTCCATCCCGAACCCGACGACGCTTGCAGTCATCAACATGGACCCGCTCAAAGGGTCGGCCGTGCTCGAGATCGACCCTTCCATCACCTTCACCATCATCGACAAGCTCTTCGGGGGCATGGGCGAATCGGCGAAAATCAGCCGAGAGCTCACCGATATCGAGCTTTCCGTGATGGAGGGCATCATCGTCCGCATACTCGGGAACCTCCGCGAGGCCTGGTCGAACGTCATCGACCTGCGGCCGCGCCTGGGCAACATAGAGACCAATCCGCAGTTCGCACAGATCGTGCCCCCCAACGACATGGTGGTGCTCATCACACTGGAGACCAAGGTGGGCGAGGTCGAAGGGATGACGAACCTGTGTATCCCCTACATCACCATCGAGCCCGTAATCTCCAAGCTTTCCGCGCAATACTGGTATTCGAGTATCCGCAAGGGAGCCACCGACGAAAACATGTCAATTATCCAGAGCCGTCTGGAGACCGTCGAGCTTCCGGTCATAGCGGAGATCGGGGAGGTCGAGATCACCATGCAGGAAGTTCTGGATCTCAGGGTCGGCGACGTCGTCAAGCTCACCGACACGAAGATCAGCTCGGACATGGCGCTTCGCATCGGCGGCCGGAAGAAGTTCAAATGCCGTCCGGGCGTGGTCGGAAGCCGTGTTGCGATCCAGATCGGTGAAAAGATCGAGGAGATCTCCGATGAGATGCTCATCAGCAAGCGAAGCGAGGACGACCTGTAGGACCGATTTTTACTGGACGATCTTGTTGAGGTAGGGGGCCGGATCAACAAAATCCGTCCCTATTTTTATCTGATAGAAGCATACGGGCCGCGTGGCTTTGCCGGTCCGCCCCACGTAGGCAATCACCTCTCCCTTGCCCACCTTCTGGTCAAGACCAGCAGAAACGCGCTGGCAGTGCGAATATACCGTTACGAAGCCGTACTTGTGCGATACCGCAACCGAAAGTCCGGCAACGGGGTCCCACCATATATTTTCGACCTTGCCGGGGGCGGTCGCGCGGATCTCGGCGCCGGGGAATGAAGCGATATCGAGTCCCTGATGGTATTCCTTCTTGAAGGTATAGGGCGAGGTGCGTTCGCCGAAGCGTGAGACCACGTAGCCGTCGACGGGCCAGATGGACGGTGTGTTCTCTATTATTTTACGCCGCGCTTCGAGGAAGACCTTGATCTTCTCGAGTACCTCCTTGGTCGTGCGAAGCTCGCGTTCCATCTCCTCGATGTTGAGCACTTCCATGGTCGGTGAGTCCTGTTCGCCGGCCTCGTTCTGGGGCCCGGGATTGGGGTTCCCTCCCTTTGCCCATAGTGAATCCACGTTGTTTCCCGGCGTAAGCGAATAAAGATAGGTGATCTCCGGCTTGAACTTCTGAAAGATATCGTACAGCCGGTTGATTTCCTCCTTGTACCGGGTTATCTGAATTTTCGAGTACGAACCGTACATCTTGAGCTTCGATATCTCTTTGATCGTTGACGTGTGGTTTACAATGACGATTGAGGTGACGACGACAATGGCGACGACCGCTCCCACGATCGAGAAGACGGCAAACAGCGTCAGGTGGAAGTTGGCGATCTTCTTGGCGGAGTGCGGGATGAACATGATCGTGACCCGCTCGCGCCCCTTCTTGACGAAAAGGTCCCATTTCGTCCTGGCCCTCTGGGCGAGCTCCCCGAAGCGGTCGCCGAAAAACCGGCGAATGTCCTCCTGAAGGTCGTTAAGATTGGAGTCCCTGAACGGATTTAGGCCCATGCTTCTCCTGTGGGTGATTGCGGTAGCCGCGGATTTGACAACGCTACTATACTTGTCGGAAGAATGGTGTCAAGTTCTTTCCTGAAATATGCAGGAATATGGTTAAAAATGGTCATTTTGTTGTAATATTATGGTACAGGCTGGC
>JBFZEY010000165.1:0-3969 GCA_041306625.1 Spirochaetota bacterium
GCTCTTCCGATCTAATAAACCTGCAAAATGGCGGGCATTTCTTTCAACGGCAGTTCCGAGATAGTGGACCAGAAGCCCGATAAAGAGCATGTGGTGCATTCCACGGGAGGCATCGAAAAAACTATTTCACTGGCCGAGCGCGCCGACGCGCAGGCCGTCACCGCGAATATTCAGGAGCTCGGAGTGAAGGTGCTTCAGGAGAAGGGAAAGCTCGAGGGCTTCATGAAGCTCATGCAGCGCTCGTGAGGGGCGTTTCCGGCCCCTCAATCCATCAGCGTGATGATCGTCCGCCTGAGCGCCGTCGCCGCCTCTGGATGGTACATGATGAGCACATCCGCCCCGGCGTAGAGGAGCGGAGTGGCCGTGGCGAGCTCCCACATCGCGGCGCGGCGCGCGAGATCGCCCCAGGCGGGGAAGTCGGCCTCCTCCGCACGCAATTCCTTTATCTTCGCGCACTCCTGCCCCGGCGAGACGATCATGGGGCCCGCCAGCATCGCGTCGCCCGAGAGCGCGGTGAGCCTGATGCGCTCCATCACCGAATAGGTGTACTCCAGCCCGTAGCCCATAGCGCCGGTCATAGGGTCGATCACGATGCGGTCGGCGGGCACGCTCATGCCGGTGAGGAGGATGGTGAGCTGCTTGGCGATGTTCACGTCGATGGGGCTCTGCGCGACCAGCGTATGGCCGTAACCGACCGCCGCGCCCGCGATGGTGCGGTAGTTATCCTGTTCCACCCAGTTCAGGAGAAGGTTCTCGCCCGCGCAGCCGCGCGCGATTTCCTTCATCACCTCGTTCATTGTCTCGTAATGGCTGTGGCCGGTGACGATCAGCGGGACCTCCACGGCCGAGAGCACCTCTTTCACAATTGCGAGCGCCTCCTTCGGCGAGCGGCCTCCCCGCTCGGGATGCGTGCCGTCCAGGCGCACGGAGACAAGATCGGCCCCGTATTTTTCGACGCACACGCGCGCCATCTCGGCAGGTTGTTCCAGAAGGCCGCCCCAGAGCTTCCTGAGCACCGGCGGATACTTCTCGCTCACCGCGTCGAAGACCTCCATGGCCACGAGCGGCCGGTTGGGCATCGTCCCCTCCCAGTGGTGGAAGGGCATGCAGTCGGCGCCGCCAATGGTATAGGTGACGCCGCGCGTGCCGCCCTCGGCGCGCGTCGCGCCGAGCTTCACGACGGTTACGGGCAATTCCGCCTTCTCCTTCCTCACCGGAAACGCGCTAATCGCCTGCACGCGTTCGCGCGCCGGGCGCGCCGTTTTCTTCGCCCCGGCCGGCGTGACCGGTGCGACGGCGGGCGGCGCGTCCGTCCGCGCCGCGGGCTCGACACCGAGGAAGCGACTCTGCAGAACACCTATGATGTCGCCGACGAGCTCCTTCGTTATGGAGGCGCGCAGTTCCTCGCGTACGCTCGAGAGAATTTCATTCTTTATCGACGCGATTGCGTCCGCCGCAAGTGCGACGGCTTCCGGCTTCTCTGCGGCGGCGGATGCCGGCGGACGCGCCGAGTCTGTCTTCTTCTCCCCCGCGCCTGCCGGCGGAGCCTTCTCCGCGCGGTCGTGCGATTCGGCATGGCCGGCCATGTCGTCCATCGCGAGCGCCGGATGATTGGTGCGCTCCATGTGGGCGCGCACCTCGCGCGCGTCGATCGCGATCGATTCGTCGGCGATCATTTCCATCATTCCGGGAGCGCCCTGTTCGTTGAAGCGCTTATTGAGGTCTCCGGCCAGGGACTCCTTGAGCCCGCGCGTCATCCACGTTATGCGGCGGTGGCCGCCTTCGGCGAAGAGGAACTTGCGCGAGGTGAGGAATACCTTGCCGCAGCCCATGAAGCCGGGCGTCTGCATCCCGCCCCCCACCGTGCCGGCCAGGGTCGAGAAGCTCATGCCCACCGGGGTCTCGCCGGTGTACTCGCGGTTGACCGCCATCACGCCGTTCGTCTCGGGGACGTAGGCCAGGATCACCTCGAAGCAGCCGCAGCTGGTCATGGGCCGGTCCATTATGGAATAGGCGCAGAAGCTTTCCACGGTCTTGTGCGACTGCGGGTAGACGTACTCGTTCACTCCCTGCCAGATTCCCCGCACCGGGTCCAGGCACTCGCCCTTGGGCACGGGCTGGTTCGGGCCGGTCTCGTCGATCTCGTAGGCGGCCTTGCCGTCCAGCCAGTTGTAGGCGCCGCAGAGGCCGAGCCTTTCGGGTGTGATGACGCACACGTGGTTGGGCGCGAAGGACTGGCAGAGCAGGCACGAGTAGAAGGTGTCGACCGACTCATCCGTCATCGACTCGAGCCGCCGGTTGCGCTCCTGGTACACGGCGCGCGCGGTGGCCACGCGCCGCTCCACTTCGGCGGCGTCGGTGACGATCGTCACGCGCACCTTGTCCACGATCGCCGGGTAGTTCGCCAGGAACTTCGCGTGGATGATCTCGCCGTAGTGGCGCAGGCGCACGCCGCGCTCGAAGGCGTTCTTCGAAACGCGCGTCCACACGATGTCGCGCTGGCCCATATGCCAGATGCCCTCGGCGCCGTTTATCAGGTGATGGATCTGGCGCTCGAGGATGGACTCGAAGTCCTGCTGCATCTTGCGCCCGGCGACCTCGACCCATAGGGCGAGCGGGAGCGCCGAGCCCGGCTCTATCTCGTCGATGTCCTTTCCGATTATTTTGATCTCGCCGTCGCTCACGGCGTCCATTTCCACCGAGGTGACGAACTCGAAGGCCGTGGTGATATTGCCGCCGAACTCGGCGTGGGTGTCCTGCTTGCGGATGCGCTCGCCCTCGAAGGCCGCGCCGTAGGCGACCGGTATGGGCACCTTCGTCACCTTGATCTTGCAGCCGCGCACCTCGAGCGCGCGCTCCACCATGGAATCGTGCGGCACGTTCGCGACAACGTGCTCGTAGGTGGTGATGCCCGAGGGAAGAATTTCCGGGATTGCAGTGTCGGCGATGACGGGGAAGCCGTAGTTGAGCGCGCCCGCGGCGGCCGCGTATTTTTCGTCGTCGACCTCGCCGAGAGCGAGCACGAAGGCGAAGATTCGGTTCCTGTTATAACGGAGATTGGCCTCGAAATCGCCCGGTTTCACGCCGCCGAATGAGAGCGCCGCGCGGTTCGCGAAGCCGAGCGCGTAGATGAGCGCGGAGACGTCCCGCCCGAAAGGCACCAGGCGCGTCTCCCAGCCCAGCTGAACGCCCTCCTCGGCGAGCTGTTCGGCGAACTGCCTGCCATTGGTGGCGCCCGCCATGAAGACGTAGAGGTTCTTCTCCTGCAGCTCGCGCGCGATCTTCACCGCTATTTCGTTCGTCGGCGCGGCGCCGGTTACCGCGGCGAAGCCCGGGGCGGTGCCGTCGACGAACTCGATGCCGCGCTCGCGCATGATGACATCGCTCGCCGCTCCCAGCCATATACCTTCGACCGGCCCGGGCCCCGTCATGTACCGGCAGGCCTCGATGATCTCGCAGGCGAAGAGCGCGGCGACCCCGGCGTCGAGCGTATTCCCCAGGTAGGGCAGCCAGACCTTTTCGGAGGGCCGTTCGGGAAGGAGCTCCTTCGCTCGGCGCAGGGCACGGCGCAGGTCGGAGAGCGTTTCCATTTTCCTGCCGGTGAACGAGTAGATCACCGGCAGGTAGTATGCCGTATCGGGAAAACCGACCGCGGCCGACTCGCCCTTCGCGCGCACGGCCTCGTCCAGTTTGGCCTCGGCGCGGGAGACCCACAGCGCGGCCCCGTCGATGGCGCTCGAGCAGATCAGCTTAGACACCGAGCTCCCTCCTGTCCTTCATGTCCATGAGCTTGCGCTCGGTTTTACGGTTGATGCCCAGGCGGTCGCGCCGCCCGTTGATCAGCGCGAGCGTCGCCTCCGCGGCCTCGACCGGGTCGGCGTGCACGTGGAACGACGCCCCGAAGATGCCGCGCGCCTCCTCATTCAGGAAACGCGTGACGTTCTCCGAGCCCGATATATGAAACGGGTA
>JBFZEY010000166.1:0-5859 GCA_041306625.1 Spirochaetota bacterium
AAGTGCGAGTCGCTGGTAATGGCCGCGGTGGTGCGCACCTCGAGCGGCGCCGTCTACAAGTACCGCGACGTGAAGTGCTCGCGCTGCGACTGGAACACCCCCTCGGCGAGCGCCCCCCGGCCGCGTTAGGCCTCAGGCCAGGCTGATCGCGCGGCCCGCCTCGGGAAGTACGACGCGCGTTTCGGGACACATCTCAGCGGTCGTCCGCAGGAATTCCCTCATGCGCGAAAGCGGGACGTTGCGCGGCTTCGCGTCGAGCGGCCTGAAAAAATCATCGAAGTGCATCGGAATGACCGTTTTCGCGCAACAGGCGACGGCGGTGTTTTCGAGGTACGCCCCGGTCCTCCCCCTTCCGGTAATGCACAATAGAATTACATCGGCACGCAGTTCGCGAAACATCCCCGGGAAATGCCCGGCGCTTCCGTGGTGCACGAGCGTGCCCAGCGGATGCTCGATGACGAGCGAGAAGACCGTGCCCAGGCGGTAGGCCGAGGCAGGAGCGGGAGGCGAAAGCGGCGCGTCGATGGCGCCCGGGTACGGCGTGCGGCCGAAGAGGCCGAAGCCGTGGACGCTCTCGACGAAACGGACGGTGAAGGCGCCGACGCGGAAGCTGTCGCCCGGGCGTACGGATTTAATCGAGCGCTCGCCTAGCCCGGCGCCCCGGCCTATGTTCGCGGCGCTCTCCGAACCGACGAGCACGGCGCCGGTCTGTTCCGCGAAGAAGGGCGCGTCGAGGGCGTGGTCGAAGTGCGAATGGCTCACGATGACGGCCCGTGCCGAAGCGCCGCCGGTCAGGCCGATCCAGCGGCGTACGAGGTCGACGCGCGGCGGAAGCGACAGCCCGGCAAGCACGCGCAGCAGTGAATAACGGCTTACATAGGGGTCGATGTAGAACGAGTCGCGCCCGTCGGCAACGAGGAAGCCCGCCGTACCCATCCAGGTTACCGACAGCGTGTGCTTCTGCCTTGCCGGACGTTTCACCGCGCCCGCCGCCCTACAGCCAGCCCTGGCGGAAGATGTCGCGCGCGTGGTACGAGATCACCATGTCCGCGCCCGCGCGGAATATCCCGGTGAGGATCTCGGTGACCAGCATGCGCTCGTCGGCGTAGCCGAGCTTCGCGGCGGCCTTCACCATGGAATACTCGCCGCTCACGTTGTAGGCGCACACCGGCACGTTGACGATATCGCGCACGCGCCGGATGATGTCCAGGTACGCCAGCGCCGGCTTCACCATCACGATATCCGCCCCCTCGTCGATGTCGAGCAGAACCTCCTTCTCCGCCTCCAGGGCGTTGCGGCAGTCCATCTGGTAGCTCCGCCGGTCGCCGAACTGCGGCGCGCTCCCCGCGGCGTCGCGAAAGGGCCCGTAGAAGGCCGAGGCGTACTTGGCCGCGTACGAGAGTATGGGCGTGTCGATAAAGCCGTTTTCATCCAGCGCGTCGCGGATGGCGGCCACGCGGCCGTCCATCATGTCCGAGGGGGCGACGATGTCGGCCCCGGCCTCCGCGTGCGACAGCGCCGTGCGCGCGAGGAGCTCGAGCGTGGGATCGTTCAGCACCCTGCCGTCTTTCACTATGCCGCAGTGCCCGTGACTCATGTATTCGCACAGGCACACGTCGGTGACGACGCAGAGCTCGGGCATGCGCGTCTTCAGCTCGCGCACCGCGCGCTGGACCACGCCGTCGGCGGCATACGCGCCCGAGGCCGCCTCGTCCTTTGCCGCCGGGATGCCGAAGAGCAGACAACAGGTAATTCCCAGTTTAAGGTCGGCCTCCGCGTCGCGGACCAGGGTGTCGATCGAAACGCGGTCGATGCCCGGCATGGAGGCTATCGGCTCGCGATCGGGGCCGGCCTCGGTCACGAAGTGCGGCATGATGAGGCGCTTTTTGTCAACGGCGGTCTCCGCCGCGAGGTTTCTGATGGCGGCGCTTGCGCGCAGGCGGCGGGGTCGTATATCGGTATACATGCGATTCTCCGGATCGGTCGTTTCGCGGCGACGGCCGCCCTTGCAGTGTGGCCCATCCGGGCGAACAGTCAACCATTTTGCGGGTGTGCGGGCCTCAAGCGGCCGCGCGACGCAAGGCACTCCCTTTCTCCGATCAGAAGCGGGCCCGGCGGTGCAAACGGTACCATCCGCACAGAGCAAGGGGCTGGAGCCCCTTGCGGCCGCCGCGGCGGTGATCGGCCGCTTCGCCCCGGAGCAGGGGGCCGCGTTCCCTTGAGATCATCCCCGGCGCGGCAAATCCCTCCGGGGCACAAGGTATAAATAATTGCGTTTATCCATCCATATGCTACAATTTCATCGAAGGAGCAAGAGAAAACTTTATTGCCATAACAAGCCTCAAATGGAAACATTGTTTTCGTCTTGACAGAAGCACCGAGGGGGAAATCATATCCCCATCCAATTTAAATAAAGGAGCCTGCCATGATCCTACTCAATCCAAAGAAGTTCGCCACCACCTACCCGGACGAAAAGACTAAGCAGATCATGTTGAAGACGATAGAGTTTTTCGAGAAGAAGGGCCTCGCGAAGGTGCTCGACGACGAGCACAAGTACGTCTGGTACGAGGACTTCCTCGAGTTCCAGAAGAAGGAGGGCATATTCAAGGCGCTCTTTACGCCGGCCGGCTACGGCGACGCCGATTCCCGCTGGGACACAACGCGCATCACCGACTACGCCGAGATCCTCGGCTTCTACGGCCTGGCCTACTGGTACACCTTCCAGGTATCGGCGCTGGGGCTGGGGCCGATCTGGATCGGCAAGAACCAGGAGATCAAACAGCGCGCGGCGAAGCTGCTTAAAGAGGGCGCCATCTTCGCCTTCGGCCTTTCGGAGAAGGAGCACGGCGCCGACATCTACTCCAGCGACATGATGCTCTACCCGCAGGGCGACGGCACCTATCGCGCCAACGGCGACAAGTACTACATCGGCAACGGCAACAAGGCGGCCATGGTCTCGACCTTCGCCAAGATGGCCGACACCGGCGACTACGTGTTCTTCGTGGTCGACTCCCAGCACGAAAAGTACGAGTGCGTGAAGAACGTCATCGAGAGCCAGTCGTACGTGGCCGAGTACGTGCTGCACGACTATCCCATCACCGATGCCGATATAACCGACAAAGGACGCGACGCCTGGGACGCCTCGCTGAACACCATCAACGTCTGCAAGTTCAACCTCGGCTGGGGATCGATCGGCATCGCCACGCATTGCTTTTACGAGGCGATGGAACACGCCGCCAACCGCAACCTCTACGGCAAGTTCGTGACGGACTTCCCGCACATCAAACAGCTCTTCACCGACGCCTACTGCCGCCTGACCGCCATGAAGCTTTTCGCGCTGCGCGCCACCGACTACATGCGCTCGGCGAGCGCCACCGACAAGCGCTACCTCCTCTTCAATCCCATGGTGAAGATGAAGGTCACCACCCAGGGCGAGGAGGTCATCAACCTCCTCTGGGACATTATAGCCGCCAGGGGTTTCGAAAAGGACACCTACTTCCATATGGCCGCGCGCGACATCAGGGCGCTGCCGAAGCTCGAGGGCACCGTGCACGTCAACATGGCGCTGATCATCAAGTTTATGGCCAACTATTTCTTCAACCCGGGCCAGTTCCCCGAGGTGCCGCAGCGGCGCGACGCGAAGAACGACGATTTCCTCTTCGACCAGGGCCCCACGAAGGGACTGGGCAAGATCCAGTTCCACGACTACAACATGGCCTACAACAGCGTGAACATCCCCAACGTCGGCGTCTTCAAGAAGCAGATCGAGGTGCTCAAGGAGTTTCTGGCGACTGCAACGCCCTCCGAGGAGCAGAGCAAGGACATCGACTTCCTGCTCATCATCGGCGAGCTGTTCACGCTGGTGGCCTACGGACAGCTTATTCTCGAAAACAAGAAGTTTTACAACATCGAGGACGACCTCTTCGATCAGATCTTCGACTTCATGGTGCGCGACTTCTCGAAGTTCGCCCTGCAGCTGTACTCCAAGCCCTCGGCGAGCGACAAGCAGCAGGAAATCTGTCTCAGGATGATCATGAAGCCCGTCGTCAACGCCGCGCGTTTCGACAAGATCTGGAAGGAACACGTGTACGCGATGAAGGGCCAGTATAAGATGAACGACTGACGCGCTTTCCACAGCGCCGCGGTATCGCCGCCGCGGCGCTCCGTATCTCATCCATCCGACCTCCTTTATCGACTCCGCCGCCGTGCAACTGCGGGCAAATATTGATTTGACATTGCATTCGAAGCGTCTATGATAAAGAGTCCAGCCGTACGGCTAACGCCGCGGTATGGGCGATACAATCATCGAAACCCCGAGGACATTCGAATGCACCACCGGGAAGACTCACCGGGGAAAGCGCCTGAAAAGGAACAGGTCCGGATTCTGATAGTAGAGGACGAAGCGCTCACCGCGGAGGACCTCAGGCACACCCTGATAGGCTTCGGCTACCAGATCAGCGGTATCATCGGTTCCGGGGAAGAGGCCGTGCGTGCCGCGCGCGAGGACAACCCATCCCTGGTGCTCATGGATATCCTGCTGCAGGGTGAGATGGACGGCATCGAGGCCGCCCGCCGCATACAGGCCGAGTCCCATATCCCCGTCATCTTTCTTACCGCGTATTCCGACACCGAAACAATCGAGAAACTCAAGTTCGCGGGCTCGTACGGCTATATACTCAAGCCTTTCGAGCGGCGCGAGCTCCTGGCGAATATCGGCATTGCGCTCCACAAGCACCATCTAGAAAAGCGCGTGATGGAAAGCGAGGAGCGCTACCGGACGCTTTTCGAAAATTCCGTTGTGGGCATCTTTCAGGGTACAGCCGCCGGCGGAATCGTTACCGCCAATTCCACGCTCGCGCATATGCTCGACTACGACTCGGTCGACGAGCTCGGGGGTGCAGTGGCGAACATCGGTACGCATCTTTTCGCCGATGATAAGAAACGGCGTGAATTCCTGAAAAAGCTGATCCGAAACTCCTCGGTCGACAATTACGAGACCGAGCTTCTGCGGCGCGACTCAAGCAGGATATGGGTTTCCATTACCGCGCGGGTAGTCGGCAGCGGAAAGCGCGAGCGAATATACGAAGGCATCGTGTTTGACATTTCCGGGCGCAAGTTTGCGGAACGCAGCCTTCACGATCTCGAGCTCAGCCGCGCCGCAATTCTCCAATCGGCGCTCGACGCGATCATCACATTCTTCGGCGAAGACGGCATGATCCTCGAATTCAACCCCGCCGCCTCGATGATGTTCGGATACAGACCGGAAGAGATCATCGGTGAGCACGCGGCACAGCTTTTCAATCCGGTCGGCGATAAAGCCGGGGATGGACGGCAGAAATGGATCGAGCATGCCGCCGCGTCATACCTGAACCGTCGCGTCGAGACGAACGCATACCGTGCGGACGGAAGCCTCTTCCCGGTCGAGCTCGGTCTCTCGCGGATAAACCGCGAAGGCGCACCGATCTACGTAGGATTCATCCGTGACATTACCGAACGGCTAGCCGCCGAAAGGGACATGCGCAAGCTCTCCATGGCAGTTGAGCAATCCAGCGACTGGATCGTCATCACCGACAACACCGGCACCATTGAATACGCCAATGATACCGTGTGCGCGCTGACCGGCTACTCCCGGGAGGAGCTCATCGGCAAGACCCCCCTCCTGTGGAAATCCGGTGCACGACGAAGTGTTCTACCGGGCCCTCTGGGATACGGCCCTGTCGGGACAGGATTATACCGCGCTTTTCACCAACAGAAAAAAGAACGGGGAGCTCATCCATCTCGATATGACAATCTCGCCGGTCAGGGACCCGGCGGGCTCCATCCTCCAGCTGGTCGCGACGGGCCGGGACGTCACCGAAA
>JBFZEY010000167.1:0-5080 GCA_041306625.1 Spirochaetota bacterium
GGAAAACCTTTTCCCGCCTTTGTCCAGAATCCCATCACCATCGGTGTCGCGCCAGCCCGCCTCGGCAAGGAGCGCCCGCGCCCGTGCCGGATCGAAGGGCCACGGCTTTATGCTCTTGTCATAGCCTTTGCTGTGAATATATGACGAGCCGGTTACGATCTCACCGATGCCGAAGAGCAGCTTGTCGAGGATAGCTTCGCGATTGATCAGGTGCGTCATGGCAAGGCGCACCCGCCGGTCGGCGAAAAGCGGCCGGGCCGCGTTCCAGCCTATGTAATTATATGTGGGAAGATAATACTGGAGCTTGTGAAAACCCTCTTTAAACTTTTCCGAATTTGTCTGGCGCACCCACTGTATGGCGCGCACTGACATCACGTCGAGCTCGCCTTTCTTCACCATCTGCAGGGCGATGTTCGGCTCCGCGACTATGCGGTACACGATGCGGTGCAGGTCCGGGGCTTTCCCTTTGTATCGCTCGTTTCGCACCAGGATTACTCGTTTGCCGGTGTCCCAGCGTTCGAACCGAAACGGACCCGTACCGACCGGGAACCGGTTGTTTTTATGCGTGTTGAAGTCCGTACCGTCCCCGAAGAGGTGTTTCGGCACGATCGGGATCGTGCCGCAGATCTCGAGCGCCCGGAAATACTGTTTCGAATAGCGAAACTCGACCGTATAGCGGTCGATCTTTCGGACCTCCCGTACGTCGATGTAATACACCTTCAGTGGAGCACAGGCCACCTTCGGGTCCTTGATCGTCTTGAACGAGTAGATGATGTCGTCGGCGGTCAGCTCGACGCCATCGCTCCACAGTATCCCTTTTTTAATCTTGAACCGGTATCGCAGCCTGTCTCCGGATATCGACCATGATTCTGCGAGCTGTGGGATGAGCTCCGCCGTGTCGTAGTCGCGGTCCAGGAGAGTTTCGTAGATATGCTGATTAATGGACGAGGCAACCGCCTCGGTCGAGGTGATGGGATTGAGATGCCCCGGCTCTGAGCCCAGATGGATATACAGTGCACGCGGATCGCGGTCCGAAGAAAAATCTCCGCATGCCGACAGTAATGGGAGCATGAAAAAAAGCGCCATGCCCCGGGCACCGATCACCCGTCTCTTCAGTATCCTCATTTTTTATCCGCCAGAAGCCAGCCCATGGTGCGTGTACCTTACGGCGCCGCGTTTCAGTAAATCAAGCCTTTTTCCTTGAAGGCCCAAATGACCCATGCAGGCGCAGGATTTTACATTATTTTACTGCAATATTTCACTATATTCAGCGGCATCCAAAATCGTCCAACACGGAGCCTTTCGCTTGACAAAAACAGGGTGGATATCCATATTCATATATAAATAGAGGAAGGGAAAATGGTCTTAAGAAAGATAAAAATTGACCTCGAGTACCTCAGGCCCGACAACAGCTTTATTTATCCGCTGTATTCGAAAACGGGCGAGATGGTGCTTGAAGCCCGGGCCGTGCTGACCGCTGAAAAGATTGCCACGATATCAGAAAAATACGGCCGGAAGCTCTATTATACCGATACCGGTGAGCGCGCGGTCATTCCCGCCTACCGAATGAAAATTGCCTACAACAAGTCGCGCGAGATCATGGAAGAGATCATGAACACCGAGAAACTCTCGCGTACCTCGCTCCGCGAAGCCGAGAAGGTCGTCGAGGAAATCGTAAATGACCTCAACACCACGGAAATAGAGGCGGTTGATCTATTGAAAGATCTCAAATCCCACGATGAGTACCTGTACAATCATTCAGTAAACGTGGGGGTTCTCGCCGCGCTTTTCGCCAAAAAGCGGGGCAATTTCTCGCTCGACGAAATCAAATACATCACCCTCGGCTCATACCTGCATGATATCGGCTCCACCCGGATCGACAAGCAGCTGCTCAATAAAGAGGGGAAGCTTAACATCACCGAAGTGCAGAAAATGAAACGCCACCCGCAGCTGGGTTATGAAATTTTAAAGAACATCGAGAGGGTGAGCCCGATCGTGTTACAATCCGTTCTTTTCCATCATGAAAAATTCAATAACCGGGGATATTACGGACTGCCGTACGAAAACCTTCCCGACTTTCCCAAGATAGTGTCGATCTGCGACATCTACGACGCACTCACCTCGAAGCGTCCGTTCAGGGAGGCCGTGTCCGTCGAAAACGCCCTCAGGGCGATCGTCAATACCATTGACGTGCATTTCGATTATGAAATCATCAGTGATTTCATCAACAAGATCGCCCCGCTACTCAATCACTCGCAAAGCTTCTATACCAAAAACGATTTCTGCGAGCTCAACACGCAGGAGCTTGCCATGGTTCGCTCGCTTGGCACGAAAGACTACCTCAAGCCTAAGGTTACGGTCTTTTGTAAATTCGTCAGGGAAAGAAACAGGCTGGCCGTCAATTTCTACCAGAAGCCGATACAGGTTGACCTTGAAAAAGACCCGCAGCGAAAACTCTCGAAGATCATCAGCAACGAGTCGCAGATCGCGGCCATCAGGAAAAAACTTGAAGAGCGCGACTTTTTTTAGTCCAGAGGCTCCCTGAAGAACGGCCGAATCGACCTTTCACGGTTCCAGGCCTCAAGGCTGAAAAGCTCCCTTTCGATTCGCACGGATTCATCGTCTTCCTCTCTGGAGAGGGCTCCTTTTTCGAATACGCATTCAAGCCTTTCCGCAAACGCGCGTGCCAGTCTCCCGGAAAGGTCGGATGCGAATCCCATCTCCAGCGCTCGTTCCCCGATCAGCCGTTGCAGCGACGTCACGCGTCCTTCAGGCGCATTGGAGGGACCGCCCGGTGATTTTTCCTTTGCCACGTTCAACAGTCGGAACATCCTTTCGGTATCGACACCGATCAGCAGCGTACCATGCTGGAGCAGGACGCCGTCCCTCCTGGTCTGGGCGCTTCCCGACACCTTGGCCCCTTCCACCAGAACGTCGTTGACCGGGGCGAATTCCGCGTTCAGTCCGAGGCCCCGCAGGGTGTCGACAATCGGTGCGCAGAGCAGCCCGTATGATTCACGGATGGATTGCGGCGCCATGCGGTGTGAAAGCGGCACGAAGACGCTGTAGGTGAGCTCATGCTCGTGGAGCACGGCCCCCCCGCCGGTTATGCGCCTTATAACGGCCACGCCCTCGCGGCGGCATTCCTCCTCGCGGACCTCCTCCTCTATCCTCTGGAAGTAACCGATCGTAATGGCGGGCGTGTCCCACGAGTACAGCCGGAGTGTCGGCGGACACGATCTGCATGAAAGCGAATGCAGAATAGCGAGATCGACCGCCATGTTGTACCCACCCCGCCGTGGAGGATCGATGATAAGGCGCCAGGTCTGCATCATGGCTGTTTCTCCGCAAGGTCACCCGCGGCGGCCTCGACCGTTGCGCGCGCGATGCTCTCTATTGACAGGCCGACGAGCTGGATATTCCCTGCATCGACCGCCTCCCGCAGCCGGCACAGGACCGTATTCAATTCCGGGATTATTCCGCACAGTGCCCCTTCGATCCTGGACACCCCCTCCTCCGGATACATGAAGAAGTCGCCGGTGAACCGAACGTCTCGAATTACACCGCCCGCCATTCCTATCGAAACCCTAAGGAGTTTTTCCCCCGGAGCTTTAACGACCGATGTATGCATTGTCACCGCCCCGCGAGCTCGCCCGCGCGGTAGGAGCTGCGCACCATAGGGCCTGCGAGCACCCGGGCAAATCCCATTGATTCGGCAAGCAGTCGTATCGATTCGAACTCTTCGGGAGTGTAGTATTTTGCGACGGGGTGGTTTTCCTTTCGTGAGCGGAGGTACTGCCCGACGGTCAGGCTGGAACAACCGGCGCGGTGAAGGTCCTGCAGCGTCGAGTTGATATCATCGATTGATTCCCCGAGCCCCGCCATGAGGCCCGATTTGACCGGTATTCCGGATAAAGCCGCGCGCGAAAGAAGCCTGAGCGACAGCCCGTACTCACCCTGAGGGCGGAGGGCGGGAAAGAGCGGGCCCACGGTTTCAATATTGTGATTGATGACGTCCGGACCGGCCGCGATAACGCGTTCAAGCGACCCCTCCATGCTCGCGCGAAAATCTGGCAGAAGCACTTCGACCCGGCACGACGGCGAAAGCCTTCGTATGGCAGACACGGTTTCCGCGAAAACGGCGGCGCCGCCATCCGCCAGGTCGTCCCTCGTAACCGAGGTGATGACCGCGTATTCGAGTCCGAGCTCTGCGACGGCGCGCGCCACGCGGCCCGGCTCGTCAGGGTCTGGCGGCTCGGGCTTCCCGTGCCGGACCGCACAATAGCGGCAGTTCCGCGTACACAGATCTCCCATAATAAGGAAAGTCGCGGTCCCGCCGCAGAAACATTCGCCGATGTTGGGACAGCGTGCCTCCAGGCAGACGGTGTGAAGGCCTTCACGTTCGATGACGCCTTTTACACGCACATAATCGGCACCGCCGGGTATTTTCAGGCTGATCCAGCGTGGTATACGCGCGCTTACCCCTCCCATTTGAGTACCGGTTTGCGCGCCGCGAGCACCGCATCGACCTTACGCACGGGAGTTGAGTGCGGCGCACTCTTGACGGTTTCGGGATCGCTCTCCGCCTCCCGTTTTATGGCAATCATCGCCGCGGCAAAGGATTCCAGTGTTTCCCTGTTCTCGGTCTCGGTCGGTTCGATCATGATAGCCCCGGGGACGAGGAGCGGAAAATAGACCGTGGGCGCGTGGAATCCGAAATCGAGAATTCGCTTGGCGATATCGTTGGTGGTGACGCCGTTGGGCATATCCTTATCGTTCAGTACGAACTCGTGCTTGCATATCCGGTCGATCGGCAGATTATATTCCTTGCGCAGCAGTGACAGCAGATAATTGGCGTTGAGCACGGCGGTCTCACCGGCGTCGCGGATGCCGTCGGGCCCCAACATTCTGATGTACGCATAGGCACGGAGCACCACTAAAAAGTTACCATAAAATGAGTGAATCCGGCCGATGGAATCGGGCCGGTTGTGCTCGAGGTAAAAGCCGTCCTTGCCCTTCAGCACAACGGGGACCGGCAGGAAGGGCTCGAGCTCGTCACTGACCCCAAGAGGGCCAGAGC
>JBFZEY010000168.1:0-5934 GCA_041306625.1 Spirochaetota bacterium
GAAGGATAAGCCCGGCCAAAAAAAGAGCGGTCGGAAAATTTCTGATTCACCTTCGGATAACGAAAGTATACGTCCCCCGGTTTCTAGATTCCCGATCGTCGGCATCGGCGCCTCGGCCGGAGGACTGGCCGCGTTCGAGGCGTTCTTCTCGGGCATGCCCGCCAACACCGAACCGGGAATGGCGTTCGTGCTGGTGCAGCACCTGGCCCCGGACCACAAGAGCATCCTTGCCGACCTTATCCGCAAATATACCAGCATGCAGGTCTTCGAGGTCGAGGACGGGATGACCGTGCGTCCCAACTGCGCGTACATCATCCCGCCGGGCCATGACATGGCGTTCTTGAACGGCACCCTGCAATTGCTCGAACCCTCCGCGCCCCGCGGACAGCGCCTGCCCATCGACTTCTTTTTCCGTTCGCTGGCCCTGGATCAGCAGGAACGGTCTATCGGTATTGTACTCTCCGGGACAGGCAGTGACGGTACCCTTGGAGTGAGGTCGATCAAGGGCGAGGGCGGCATTGTCATGGCCCAGACGCCCGAATCGACCGAGTACGACGGCATGCCGCGCAGCGCCATCGCCACCGGCCTGGTGGATTACGAACTGCCGCCGTCCGAGATGGCCACGGCGCTGATCGCGTATGCCGAATATGCTTTTGGGAATTCCCCCCGGTCCAACGCCGTCCCGACACCGATTTTAGAAAACAACTTGAAGAAGATATTCATACTGTTGCGTGCGCAGACCGGACACGACTTCTCCCTGTACAAGCCGAGCACCACCCGGCGGCGCATCGAGCGGCGCATGGCCGTTCATCAGATCGATACGGTAGAGAAATATGTTCGGCATCTGCAGCATGCGAGCTCCGAGGTCGATGCGCTGTTTCGGGACCTGTTGATCGGAGTCACCGGCTTCTTCCGCGATGCCGCGGCCTTCAAGGCGCTCGAGGGAGCGATACTTCCCCTGCTCTTTTCCGGCAGGAGCGCGGGCAGCATGGTGCGCGTCTGGACGCCCGCATGCTCCACCGGCGAGGAGGCCTATTCCATCGCCATGCTTCTTGTTGAAGGCATGGAGGCGTTGAATCAAAGATTCACCCTGCAGATATTCGCCACCGATATCGACAGCCAGGCCATCGCCGCGGCAAGGGCCGGTATCTATCCGTCCAGCATCGCCGCCGATGTAACGCCGGAGCGCCTGGCGCGTTTTTTTACGGCGGAGGCCGAGGGCCCGGACACGACTCCGAGCTCGTATCGAATCAACAAGAGTATCCGCGATATACTTATCTTTTCGGAGCAAAATGTAATCAAGGATCCGCCCTTCTCCAGGCTCGATCTCATCAGTTGCCGTAATCTCATGATTTATATGAGCGGCGATCTGCAGAAAAAGCTCGTTCCGCTTTTCCATTATTCGCTGAATCCCGGGGGCCTGCTTTTTCTGGGCACTTCGGAGAGCATCGGCGAATTTAACGATCTGTTCGCCACGCTCGATCGCAAGGCAAAGCTGTATCAGAGCAAGGGCAATGCGCGCGGCGTACAGCGGCTTGCCGTGGGCGGCTTCCTTCCGCCCATGACGCCTGTGGATGCCGTCCCCTTGCGTGCGGCCGGAAAGAAAGCCGCGCGTGGGAAAGTATCCATGCGCGAGTTGGCGGAACAGACGCTCCTGAGCAAGCTCGCCCCGGCCAGCGCACTGGTCGATGGCCAGGGTGAAATATTCTATCTTCACGGCCGCACGGGTATGTACCTGGAACCCGCAATGGGCGAGGTCGGCGTCTACAACATTCTGAAAATGGCCCGCGAAGGTCTGCGGCGCGAATTGACCACGGCCCTGCACAAAGCCGAGCAGACAAAAGAAGTCGTTCGCTGTCCGGGTCTGCGCGTCAAAACCAACGGTAGCTTTACCATGGTCGATCTGAGCGTCTGCCCGGTTTCCGCGGCCTCCGCCGAGTCGCCCCTGTACCTGGTAGTTCTGGAAGAAGGGCCGCCGCCCCCCGGCTCCGACCTTGAGTGCGGGGAGGCCGTGCTGTCCGGCGGGGAAACCCCGGTGATGGACGCCACCCGGGATGGGATCATCGAGTCGCTCAGGCAGGATCTGCGGGCGAAGGAGGAATACCTCCAGGCCGCCAACGAGGAACTGGAGACCTCCAACGAGGAGCTTAAATCTTCCAATGAAGAAATGCAATCGGTGAATGAGGAACTGCAATCCACGAACGAGGAGCTTGAAACCTCCAAGGAGGAATTGCAGTCGGTCAACGAGGAGCTCGCCACGGTCAACGCGGAACTGCAGAACAAGGTGGCGGATCTGCTGCGGGCCAACAACGACATGAACAATCTGCTGGCGGGCACCGGTATCGGCACCGTTTTCGTGGATTTGCAGCTGCGCATTTTACGTTTTACCCCGGCGGCAAGCATTATAATCAACCTGATCCAGAGCGACGTGGGACGCCCCATCGGACACGTCGTCTCCAACCTGGTGGGTTACGACGGCATGCTGGCCGACATGCAGGCGGTACTCGACACCCTTATACCCAGGGAAATCGACGTGCAGACCGCGAAGGGAAGCTGGTACACGATGCGTATCCTGCCGTACCGCACGATCGATAACGTGATCGAGGGTGTGGTGATAAACTTTGTGGACATCACGGCCACGAAAAATATCCAGACGGCTCTGCGGGAGAGCGAGGAGAAATTCAGGACGCTGGCCGAAAACTCACCCGATCATATCGCGCGGTTCGACCGGCGGTGCCGGTATCTGTATGTGAACGCAACGGCGGCGAAAACCGGGCGCTATTCGCCCGGAGGGTACGAGGGTAAAAGCATCGCCGAGACCGGCGCCCCGGAGGAGAAAGCGGCCAGATGGGAAGAATGCATACGCGCCGTTTTCGAAACAGGCGGGGCGGTGGATATCGAAGACTTCTCGGAAACGCCGGTCGGCGTGCAATACTTCAATGTAAGGTTTGTGCCGGAGCTGGCGCCGGACGGGACCATCTTTTCGGTGCAATCCGTCGCCTACGACATCACCGACCGCAAGAAGGCCGGGGAAGGGGTACAGAAACAGCTTTTAGAAAAAGAAACCCTTCTCATGGAAGTACATCACCGAATAAAAAACAACATCGCCTCCATCGAAAGCCTCCTGTCCCTGCAGGCCCAATCCGTTAAAAATCCGGAGGCCCTGTCAGTCTTGCAGGATGCAATCGGTCGCGTTAAAAGCATGCGCATTCTCTATGACAAGCTGCTGATCGGCGTCGACTATAAAGAAAGTTCCGTAAAGAATTATATCGAAAGCCTTGTCAATTCGGTCGCCGCATTATTTCCCGACAATGAAAAGATAAGAATCGATACACGAATCCGTGATTTCAATCTCGTTTCAAAAAAGTTGTTTCCTCTCGGGATTGTTATCAATGAACTGCTCACGAATATTATGAAACATGCTTTCGCCGGCAGGGACGGCGGCCAGGTGACGGTCTCTCTTGAAAAAGAGGCGAACCATGTAACGCTCACCGTACAGGACGACGGTAACGGGCTCCCCGCGGATTTTGACATCAATACGTCGAAAGGATTCGGTTTTATGCTGATCAAAATGCTCAGCGAGCAATTGGGCGGCAGTTATACCATCGAAAATAATATGGGAACGAGGAGTATTCTTAAATACGATATTTGAAATGATTTTCGGCTGACGCCGCCCTTTCTTTCGTTTAAAGCGAGGGAAGCGGGGGTGATTGGTGAATTTTGCCGCGTCCCCGATTTTATTACATCATATACAAAAAAATGAGTGCGCTTCCCGCAGACTTTTCGATACACTATCCCCGTACCGGCTGCAGGCGGTCCGGTGCCATCTCAAACGCCGGGATACTGCACCAATGCCCATACACGAGGAAAAAGTCGAGCTTTTGCGGAGAGTCGATCTCTTCTCGGCACTTCGCGAATACGAGCTGGATATCATTGCAAAGAACAGCGAGATGGTGCGCTTTGATCGTGGAGTCGCCGTGTTCGGCAAAGGGGCCCCGGCGCGCGAACTCTATGTGGTACAGGGCGGCCGGGTGGGAATCATCGGCGTGGAAAGCGCGGACAACGTAACGATCGCCCAGATTGCCCCGGGCGAATCTTTTGGAGAGTTCGAGTTCCTCGAAAACGCGCCGCGCAAAGCGGCGGCCTTCATCGAGGAGGAGTCGGTGCTCCTGCGCTTTCCCGCGGCAGGCATAACGATGGCCGATCTTCTCCGCGACCATCCTTATATCGCCGTGCGCACGCTCCACCGGCTGCTCGGGATTATCGCCGGGCGTATCTGGTGTGTCAAACAGCTTCTGAACGAGAAAACCGGCTGGCTCCAGGACCTGCACCGTCAGCTTCACTGCGACAGGATGACCGGCCTCTACAACGAGACCTTTCTGCGCGAGGACTTCGTCAACCTGTTGCCCCGGCTTGGCGGAAGGGCGGCGCTCCTTATGATAAAGCCCGACAACTTCAAGGAGATAAACGACCGGTACGGCCACGAGGCGGGCGATCACGTGCTCAAGCTCATGGCGATTTTTTTGCAGTCGGAGCTCGGAGAAAACGACATCGGCGTGCGCTACCGGGGCGACGAGTTCGCAGCGGTGCTGGCCGACGCGGGCCGCGATGAGGCGCTGGAGCGTTCACGCGCCATCAGCGCGTCGCTGGCCGCACTGGACCTCTCCCGTGCGGCGGGAGCGGACGCGCCGCACGTCAGGGTAAGCATCGGCATCGCCCTCTATCCCACGGACAGGGCCGAGAGCCGTATGCTGGTGGAGGAGGCGCATCGCAAGATGATGGCCGCGCGCGAATCGGGCGGCGGTCGTGTGGCGATTTAGGAGCGCGCTATGAAGAGGCTTTCGGCAGCACAGGGGCTGTTCAGGGATTTCGGGGATGATGTGCTGGCGCGCCTTGCGCCCTATTTCACCGAGCGGGCGGCGGGCGCGGGTGAGACCATCGTCGTACAGAACGAGCTGGTGCGCGAGCTCTACGTGGTGGTCGAGGGGCGCGTGGAGAGCGTGCTCGCGCTTCCCGGCAGCATCGAGCGTCCGCACGGAGACTGCCTGCCGGGCGACTTCTTCGGCGAGGTATCGCTCTTCGGCGACCGCCCGTCTTCAGACACCTACCGCGCCGCGGAACCCTGCCGGCTCCTGGTGCTGGGTGAAAAGGAGATATCCGCGCTTATGGAAGAGCGACCCGTGGAGGCCGTCGCCCTTATCGCGCGGCTGCTGGGCCTTACAATACGCAATCTCCGCGCATCGAGCTCGTTCCTCGCCGACGTGGTGCAGTGGGGCGAACGCGCGAGCCGCCGCGTCATCACCGATGAGCTCACCGGCGTATATAACCGACCGTTCCTCGAGGACGCGCTCGAGAACTTTTTCGACATCTCGAAAAGCAACAACAAGCCGGTCGCCTTTATCATGCTGGACGTTGACAATTTCAGGGGAATCAACGAGGCCATTGGGCGCGAAAAGGCCGACGACGTCATCGTGCGCGTGGTCGGCATCATCCGCGGCATCATCTCAAGCCACGGCATCATCGCGCGTTACGGCGGTGATGAGTTCTCAATCCTCCTTCCCGAAGCCGATCTCACCCGCGCGCTTTCGATTGCCGGTGAGATACGAGTCGGCGTTGAATCGGTCGACTTCTCGGATATCGCGCCCGGCCTTCCACGCGTCACCACGAGCATCGGGGTGAGCGCGTTTCCGGATACGGCGACGGACCTCGCAGGCTTCCGCGAGAAGGCGGACGCGTCGCTGTACCGCGCCAAGGAGATGGGGCGCAACCGCGTGGAGGCGATTAAATAGAATAGTTTGTCCCCGTGGTCTTCGGTGTTCGGTTATATGGCCATCGTACAGTGCCGCGCGGGGTGTGACGATCGTTGATTTTGAGGGGGACCGTCGTGACCGCCCCCTGAAGTCGGAGTTAAATTTTAATAAATTTTAAGGATAA
>JBFZEY010000169.1:0-8013 GCA_041306625.1 Spirochaetota bacterium
TTATCCGGAAAGCGCCGAGGAGCGCAAGCGCCAGAAACTTCCGCTGGGGCTTATCGCCGATTTCGTTTTCAAGCACCCGATACGCCGCAGGTAGGCACCCTCCCGGTCTCCCTGACCAGCCAGCGAACTCCGTCGGCCTTTACCAGCGCACGCTGCATCCGCGAAACGCTGCCGCGCATTCGCGCGTGGTCCTCGTCCCCGAGGACGTGGGCGAGCTCGAACGCTTCCATTCCGAGCGTGAAATACAGCCGGCCGAAGCTCTCGCGGGCGAACACCGCGCTGTCCGGATAGCGCAACGCCCGGGCGAGGTCGTCCATCGGCCCCACGATCGACTTTCTGAAAAGCATGCCCACCATAAAACTCAGCATCTCCTCGGGGGAAAGGATCACCCTTGTGAGGCGGTTGAGCCCCGAAATCATTTCGTGGACGAAAATCCCTTCGCACGCGTCCTTATAAGGAATAAACGGTGCAAGCTTCACCTTCCCGCAGGCATGCGACAGCCTGATAAAACGGTTTATCTCGAATCCGGCCGCGCCCAGATTAACGAAGGTCGCCGCACATTCGTTACCGAGCACCGCGAAAAACTCGTCGATGCCGCCCACCGCCCGAAACTCAAAATTAAACCTCTCCGCAACCGAACGCATGATGCGCAGCCGTGCCGCGCAATCGTCGAGCGCGATGAAGCTTCCGCCTGCTTCCGCGGCACCATCCTCCATGGCCGCCACCGATTCGACGAGCCGCTGCGTCTGCCCCGCCGGGAGCAGATCGGCTATTCCCTCACGTAAAAGAAAGCCCCGCACGCGGTCCGTGTCCCCGGCCGCAATGCAGACCACCCGGATGCCGCTGCCGCACAGCCTCCTGGCCTCGAGCGAACATTCCTCGAGGGAGTCATCGGAAATTTCGATCACCGCGACACGGTCCGGCGGACTCTCGCGCATACCGTAGCCCGTGGCGGCCGTTGGCGCGATCCCATCCGCCACCATGTACCCCGCTTCGAGGAAAAAGTTCCGGTAAAACGAATTGTTCCGCGTATACAGCAGTATCTCTTTCATGTTCATTAGCGTGGGCCTGCCCCACAGGGGCGTATTATGTCACATAATGCGCCTCCCGGTCAACCATTTTACCTCGTCTGCAACCGCCGCTTCTCCCGCATGCCGCGGCGATGCGCTCCGCGATTCAACGGCCGAACACCGGCTCATCCACCGGGCCATGTTCATCCATATTTGCATATACACCCGGTCCCGCGCAGTACGCAGGGCGAATATATTTTACTTGATTTTATTCCGGAATAATGTTCGCTAGAGCGTGTTGCGAAGCACGGACACGGCGGGTTTTCGCTCCGGCGAGCATGTCAAGACCCGGAGTGGTCCGGTCGCGCAGCAGGTCTTTTGCCGGCGGCATCGCGTTTGCATTACTGATGAGCCGCGCCCGAGGTCAGCACATACATCCCGTAGAGCAGCGATTCCGAAAAAACGGAATATAATTTTTATGCGCATAGAGGAACGAATCATGAAAAAAACAATTTTTTGTTTCGCGCTGGCAATCGTAACGGCGGTGGCGTTCTCCGCCTGCGGCGCCAAAAAAGACGCCGAGTTCACCCTCAGTTACAGCATCTTCTTCCCCCCGGCGCACGAACAGTGCAAAGTGGCCACCGACTGGGCCAAAGAGATAGAGAGCAAGAGCGGCGGCAGAATCAAAATCAACATCTATCCCGGCGGAACACTCGTGTCGGCGGACGAAACCTATAACGGGGTTCTAAAGGGCATAACCGACATTGGCATGTCCTGCTTTGCCTACACGCTCGGCAGGTTCCAGGTGATGGAGGCGATCGACCTTCCCCTTGGCTACCCCAACGGCAGGGTCGCGACCCGCGTCGCGCACGAATTCTACAAGGCGATGACGCCGAAGGCGCTCGACGAAGTCAAACTGCTCTACGTCCACGCGCATGGTCCCGGGCTTCTGCACACCAAAAAGCCGGTGGAGAACCTCGCCGCGCTTAAGAGTATGAAAATCCGCTCCACCGGCTTGAGCTCGAAAGTCGTCAAGGCGCTCGGCGGAGTGCCCGTCGCCATGCCGCAGGGGGCGACCTACGAGGCACTCCAGAAGGGCGTGGTCGAGGGAACCTTCACCCCGATCGAAACCCTCAAGGGATGGAAACAGGCCGAGGTGATCAAGCACACCACCGACTGCCGCGACATCGGCTATACCACCGCCATGTACGTGGTGATGAATAAAGCGAAGTGGGCGGCCCTGCCCGATGATCTTAAAAAAATCTTCACCGACGTCAGCGAGGAATGGGTGGATGTACATGGCAAGACCTGGGACCGGGTGGATGTTGAGGGTCGCGAGTTCTCGCTGAAACAGGGGAACACGATAATCGCCCTCTCACCCGAGGAGAACGCGAAATGGAAGGACGCGGTCCAGCCCGTCATAAATGAATACGCCAGAGCCGCCGGCGCGAAGGGACTCCCCGGCGAAAAGGCGGTCGCGACGCTTAAAAAGCTGATTTCCGAATATACGGCTAAATACACCAAGTGATGATTACCGGAAGCCGGCCCCGGCCCGGGGCCGGCCGACCGAATGCCCGGAGGTAAGGCGCCCCCATGTACCGGATCGAAAAGATACTGCACTCCGCGGCCGCTCGCACCAACTGGATAGCGATGGCCGCGGTGTTCGCCATGATGGCGATTACCGTCGTGGACGTCGTTCTCAGGTTTTTACGCATGTCCATACCCGGCACCTATGATATCGTGGGACTCCTCGGCGCGGTGGTGATTTCCTTCTCGCTCGCGTACACATCGGTTGAGAAGGGCCATATAGCCGTGGAATTCCTCGTGCAGAAGCTCTCTGAAAAGACCAGATCGGTCATCGACGCAATTACCGGTCTTTTTTCCACACTCTTTTTCGCGATGGCATCGTGGCGCCTGGCCGTTTACGCATTCGATTTCTATCGCGGCGGGGAGGTGTCCATGACCATCAAAATGCCCGTTTACCCGTTCGTGCTCGGAACGTCCCTTGGGTGTGCGCTCCTTACGATGGTACTTGCGGTCGCTTTTGTCCGGACCGCCAGGGAGGCCCTGAAAAAATGAGCCCCACGGTTATCGGCCTTATCGGCCTCGGCATGCTTTTCACGCTCATCTTTACCCGTATGCCCGTTGGTTTCCTGATGGGTATACTCGGCTTCGCGGGCTTCGCCTGGATCGTCTCGCCCGAGGCCGCGTTCAGCATAACGGCCAAGGACATCTTTTCCATTTTCGGGTCCTACAACCTGACGGTCATCCCGCTCTTCATCTTCATGGGGCAGATCGCCTTTCACTCCGGCATCAGCCGGCGCCTGTTCGACACGGCCTACGCCTGGATCGGCCACCTGCCGGGAGGGCTCGCCATCGCCACCATCGGCGCGTGCGCCGGCTTTTCGGCCATCTCCGGCTCCACCAACGCCACCGCCGCAACCATGGCCGCGGTCGCCCTGCCCGAGATGAAGCGCTACAATTATAAACCGAGCCTGGCGACCGGGGTTGTCGCGGCCGGAGGAAGCCTCGGGATACTGATACCCCCCAGCGTTATCTTTATCGTCTACGGCATCCTCACCGAGCAGTCGATCGGGACGCTTTTCCTGGCCGGGATCGTGCCGGGCATACTGCTCACGCTGATGTTCATCGCCTCGATCCTCATCTGGACCGCGATCAATCCCGATCTCGGACCTCGCGGACCGAAGACGACATTTAAGGAAAAGATCCGGTCGCTCGGGGGCGTCATCGAGACCCTGGTGCTGTTTGTAATGGTGATGAGCGGGCTCTTCACTGGCATTTTTACCCCCACCGAGGCGGGCGGCATCGGCGCAGCCGGAACGCTCCTGTTAGCGACCATCACGCGTACGATCAGCTGGAAGGGATTCTCCGACGCGCTCATGGAGACGACGCGCATCTCGTGCATGATCATGCTTATCGTTGCGGGCGCCACGATATTCGGCCATTTCCTGGCGGTGTCGCGCATACCCTTCGATATCGCGACATGGATCGCCCACTTCGACCTGCACCCATGGCTCATCATGCTGATGGTCATCGCCGTGTATATCGCCGGCGGCTGCTTTATCGACTCGCTCGCGCTTATAATGCTCACCATACCGATCTTCTACCCGGTCATCACGCACCTCGGCTTCGACCCCATATGGTTCGGCGTCATCATCGTGCTTATCACGCAGATCGGCGTCATCACGCCGCCGGTGGGCATAAACGTCTACGTGGTCAGCGGCGTGGCGCGCGACGTACCGCTGGAGGTGATATTCCGCGGGGTGATACCGATGCTGATCGCGCTCATCGTGCTCACGCTCATCCTTATACCGTTCCCGCAGATCGTGCTCTTTCTGCCGTCGCTTTTGCGATAAGCGGTACGCGCGTGATTGCGGGCTTTAGCAGAGAAATGTCAAACTAGTGGGACGGCCCCATTGCGGAGGCCGTATTTCAGTACTTCATATAATGAAAGGGCTCGATGGCGTTAAGCGCGTCGGCGTCGAGCGTCTTGTAGCCTTTTGCGGAAAGTATTTTCTGCGTCTTTTCGCGGTCGTCGACCTCCACCACGAAAACAGCGTTTTTATGGGTTTCGAGCACGAAGCCGTAGGCGTTCTCCACGTTGATCTTTTCCGCGGCAAGTACCTGCACCAGGCCGTCCAGCCCCCCGGGATGATCGTCGATCAGGACGGCAACCACCTCCTTCAAGGCGACCGAAAGCCCCTCTTTTGAGAGCGCCTTGTGCGCCCTTTTGGGCTCGTCCACGATCATGTTGAAAAAGCCGTGGTCGCCGAACGAGGAGATGCTGATTGCCCGCAGGTTTATTTTTTCCTTCGCGAGGATTGCTGTTACCCGGGCCAGCATGCCGGGTTTGTTTTCTGCGGGTATGGTGAGCTGATGTGCGAGCATATGGTTCTCCTCGATACAGGGTCGCCGCCCTTTTTCCTTTTCGCGAGGGTGCGCGTCTGGCCGGAAGTATACCGTCCGCCGTCGTGCAGTCAATTCTTTTTCAGCTGACCATTTTCCCGGCGCTTGCGAATTGTGGAATTAAAGGCCGTACTATTTTTTTTTTCTTGAAATTGCGCTGAAGACTTGTTTATCATAGATAGTCTCTAATATGCTTTCTTCGCGTGCATTTCAGAAGGCTGGATCGAAAACCGTTGATACGGTGTTTTCGAACATCGGGCCGCCGGCCCGGCTTCTTCGCGGAACGGTGTGATTTTTGTTCAGCGCACTTTATTGACGGTAAAAATCCTCAATCAACATAGTAAAAGGGAGGGACGTATGGCTGAAGGCGGATTTGATTTTAAAAAGTTAATCGACGACTCAAAAGCGGTGCTCATGGCGCCGAAGGAGTATTTCTCCTCCATGCCCACGGAAGGCGGGTTCGTGGAGCCGCTCATCAAGGCGGTCATCTACGGCACCATCGCGGGCGTGTTCGGGCTCATCTGGGGCGTTCTGCACCTGACCGCGGCCTCCGGGGCTTTCGGTGGCTTGATCGGCGGCGGCGTGGGCGTGATGGCGCTCGTCGGTTCGATCATCGGCGCGATCATCGGCCTTTTCATCGGCGGCGTAATTCTATTGATCGTTTCGGCGATCTGCGGCGGCAACACCAACTTCGAGGCGAACGTCCGCGTCACCGCGGCGCTCATGGTGCTCTCTCCGATCAGCGCACTGCTCTCGTTCACCTCGGGTATCAACCTGTGGCTTGGCGGGCTCGTCAGCCTTGCGGTCTCGCTCTACGGGCTCTACCTGCTCTACCACGCGCTCGTCAACGCGCTGAAGGGCAAGGAGGGGACGGCCAAGGTCATCACGATCGTGCTCGCGGCGCTCGTGGGGCTCATGCTGATTTCCACGCTCACCTGCTACAAGGCGGCATCGACCATCGGCGACAAGTACCAGGCCGACAGTGAAAAGTACCTCAAGCAGAACGAGGACACGCTCAAGGATTTCAACAAGATGATGGAAGAGCTCAAAAAACAGCAGGCCGACAAGTAGACGCTCATTAAAACCGTTGCGCTCAATCGGGCCCCCGCGAACCGGGGGCCCGCTGTTTTTATGGGACTATCGCGCGAATAATAGCTTGAAAAACGCAAAGCGCGGGTGTAGTGGTGGGGTATCGTCTTTTCAGTATTCTGCTTCGGTACCATTTCAATCGCCGATATACACGGCCGGATGACGACGCACACGGAGGGAACCAGGAACTGACCTGGAATAATCTGGCGGGAGAATACACATGAAAGAATCTGGACTCATGGCGCAGTTCGTCAAATACGGCTCCGGGGTACTCGTCGGCAATATACTGGTGATCTTTTTTATCTGCGCCGTCGCCTATCCGGTCTTCAGGGACGCACGGCTCATCGCCCTTTTCGCCATCTTCGCGCTCATGGGCGCCTCGCTGCTTTTCGTCTATTACCTTTCGAGGGTACGCATCATACTGAAGCTCTCGGAAAACCTGAATGCCGATTCCTATGCATCGCTCGGGCGGCGCTTCACCGGCTTCGCGAACCTCACCTTTTCACTGAACGCACTGCTCCTCTGTTTCATGTTCGTGCCGATGGTCGTCATTATGTATTTTTACCTCGGCTACACGAACCTCTACTACCATTCCTTCGTCTTTTTTCTCAATGCCTTCGTGATCTTCTTCCTTGGCTACCGCTCGAAGCAGGTGTGGTACGAGCGCACGTATCCGCTCGGGCGGCTCGGTCTGCCGATCGCCGTGCAGGGACTCCGCAGCAAGATAGAGAGCCTTGTCCTGCCGACGGTGCTGCTGGCGTCGGTCGTCATCGCCGCGCTCCTTTACGTCCTCCTTAACCGCACACAGCTCGCGGAGATCGATCGGCGCGTCTTCGACGCGATGTCATTCATTCGTCTGGATTCCACCGGCGCCGGCTCACCGCTTCCCGGCATCATCGGCGAGAAGGACGGTATTGTGCTGCTCTTCGACGAATCGGGAGCGCTCGTCCATATCGACGGCCGTCCCTTCGACGCCAAAACCGGCATTTCAAAGGGGAACCAGCCCCGATACCTGGTCGAAGCGGCGCAAAACGTACTTGAACGAACATATAAAAAAACCGGGAAGACCGCAGGCGTTTTCGACGGGGAAGCCGCGCTGTATTTTACCGGTGCATCCGGCGATGGAAAACGCATTGCGGTGATTTATAGGGACATCGTTATTTATCGCTCCTTTTATCTCAGTCTCTTCTCCTCCGCGGCCGCGCTCTTTGTCCTCAACCTTGCCATTGCCGTTGTAGTGAGGCGCAAACTCGGCGTGATATCGCGCTTGCTCGACATAGCGATCCCCGCCATCACCGGCGCCGCCCAGGGAGACCTCACGGGGGACATCGTGCTGGTCAAGTCGCGGGACAAACTTGAGGACTTCGTCCGCCGCTTCATTGAGTTCAAGGGAAGCATTGTGGATCTAATGGGACGCGCGCGCGATATTTCGGGAAAGCTCATGGGCCTTGCCGCCTCGATCGCGGAATCGGGTAGCTTTATTAAAAAGTCATCCTCATCGCACGCCGCGCTTCTTGGAACCTCCACGCGCCTGTCCGACGAAGTATCGGGCGCGTTTCTCGAAATCGCCGCGGGCTCGGAAACGCAGAGCTCAAACATCGGAAAACTTGAAGAGACCATCACGACGCTCACCGAGTCCATGGAAGTGCTCTCGCGCGACGCGACAAACGTCGTCAGTTCGATGAGCTCGGTTGAGTCGAGCGCGAACGACGGAGCCAGGCTTGTGGAAAGCGTGATCGCGAACATCCGCACCACCGAGAAGCTTCACGAGGGCATGCTCGGCATCGTGGAGGTGATCTCGGACATCGCCGACCAGGTAAACCTGCTGTCGCTGAACGCCTCGATCGAGGCGGCGCGCGCGGGCGAACACGGCAGGGGCTTTGCCGTGGTCGCGGAGGAGATATCCAAGCTCGCCGACCGCACCTCGAGCAACGTCAGGGAGATCGGCGCCATGATCGGGCGCCTCAACGCCGAGATTAAACGAAAC
>JBFZEY010000170.1:0-12407 GCA_041306625.1 Spirochaetota bacterium
ATATCCAGTAGCAGAACTCGACCTCACGCAGGGCGTCGCCCCACAGCACCGGCTTGATCCCCTTCCAGCGTTCCTCCAGGAAATCGACGAGCATTTTATTCGATTCGGCCGATGTTGCCGAATCGTATTTTACGAAGAGCCCGGCGGCGCGATAGGCGCAGAGCTGGCCCTGGCAGGGGCCCATGCCGATGCGCGTCCTGCGCCGCAGGTCGACGATGTCCTTTACGTTAAGCTTTTTGAGCGCGTATTCGATTTCGCCCTCGGTGACCATCTCGCATTCGCAGATGAGACCGTAGTTGCGCTTTTCACGGTGCAGGATATTCCGTATGCGCTGTCCGTGGCGGTAAAGGGTCGAGCCGACCACCGAGTTGGGGATGCCGGTAAAAAACTTCACCGATTTCGCCTGGTCAAGTTTACGTTCCGAGCCGGGCAGCGCCGTTTTCTGCGTGCGGCATTTCTTTCTGACCTTCAGTTTGGCGCACGCCAGGTCCGCGGCCATCTCCGCCATGAGGCGGTAGGTCATGAGCTTGCCGCCGGCAATGGTTATGAGGCCGCCGACAGAATCGCGCCTCTCGTGGTCGATGAGCACTATCCCCCGGCTTATCTCGCGTCCGTCCATCTCGCCCGATACGGCGATGAGAGGGCGCACGCCGCAGTAGGCGCGGAGCACCCTTGTTCGCGATACGTTCGGGATCAGCTTCTCGCCGCTCTCCAGTAGCGTGGCGATTTCATCCTCGTCGACGGTGATCTCGTCGATTTTGTCGTATTCCACTTTCTTGGACGTTGTGCCGATGAGCGAGACCGTATCGCCGGGGACGATAATGTCGCCGTCGGAGGGCACGCGGCAGCGGTTGACGACGACGTTGTTGATGCGGTAATCGATAATGACCATGGAGCCCTTGGAGGGGAACATCCGCAGGGCGATTCCTGCCGAGGCGCATATCTCCTGGCCCCAGACGCCCGATGCGTTCACGATGATGTCACCGAACACCTCCAGCTCCGCGCCGGTCCGCCGGTCGCGACACCGGACTCCGGTGGCGCGATCTCCTTCTCGAATGATGCCGCTCACCCCTGTATGGGTGAGGACAGTGGCGCCGCGCTCCTGCGCGTCGAGCACGTTGGCAGAGGTGAGCCTGAATGGGTCGATGGTGCCGTCGGGCACCCGGAGCGCGGCGAGGATTTTCGGATTGAGGTTGGGCTCGATCCGCAGGGCTTCCTGTACGCTTACCTCCTCACAGCGGATTCCTGCGTATTTGCAGTGCTCGATCAGCTTGCCGTGGTACGAGGGATCGTCTTCCGGGAGCGTGACGAAGAGACCGCCGGTGTCCTCGATACAGTGACACGCGATCTTCTTTAGGATTTTATTTTCGCTGATGCACTCGCGCGCCGATTCCAGGTCGTTGACCGCGTAGCGCGTGCCCGAGTGCAGCAGGCCGTGGTTGCGGCCCGTGGTTCCAGAGGCTATGTCGCTCTTTTCAATGAGGACGGCGCGTACGCCGCGCAGCGACAGGTCGCGGAGCGTTCCCGCCCCGGTGGCCCCCCCGCCTATGACGATCGCTTCCGTTTCGATTCTTTTCATCAGTCAAATACCGCCGTTACGCTTAAGATTGAAGCGCACTGGCACTTTTCCAAATTATAGCCTGAAAAGCAAACATTTCTTGGAAAGAAGCCCGTTCCATCCGGATTGAAGGCAGTGCCATGATATAGAACAGGGGGCTGCCGCCAGGTCCATCAAAGATTACCACGGATGAGGCGCAAGCCGTTTTCGAGGAAGACGGCATCGTAGAACTCCTGGGAAAGGTCCAGGCCGAGAAGACAGTCGATCTCGTCTTCACGCGGGAAAATGATATTGGGGAAGTCAGATCCGTAGACGATCCGGTCCCTGTATCGCTCGAGCACATCGTTTCCCAGGTCGAAGCGGATCGGCAGGCCGGGCAAAAATGAGAAGGATGTGTCAAAGTAAAGCAGCGGGTGCTCATCGAGCAGTCCCATGAAATCGCGGTATTCAAGCGCGCCCATGTGTGCAACGTTCGCCGGCAGGTCCGGGTACCGGTCGAGAAGCTTTGCGAAATGCTCGTAGCCGACGAATTCATTGCCTACGGGGCCTGTGCCGACGTGGAAAAGCAGCCGCTTCCCGCGCTCCATGACGAGTTCGTACATCGGAAAGAGCCGCTCGTCGTGGGGGTAAAAGCGCTGGACGAGGAGTTGCAGCTTGAAACCGAGCACGCGGGGATGATCGAGCGCGCGGCGCGCGATCTCGAGCGCGTCATCATCGCCGGGATGATACGCGGCGAAGCAGTAAAGGTCGGGGATTTCCTCGAGCACCCGGAGGTTCCAGTCGTTGAGTGTGCGGGCGACGCCCTCGCGGTGTGCATAGTTGGAATAAACAATGGGCCCCACACCGCGCCCGCGAAGGTAATCGACGCTCTCGCGGTAATAGAGGCGGTGCCGCACGTCCCAGCCGTAATCTTTGCCGAAATAGCTCCATATTTTTTCGAAGAGCCTGTCGGGAAAGAGATGCACGTGAAAATCGACGATGGTGGCGGGAAGTTTTTTCACGCTGACCCCTGTATAATAGAGCAGGGAGAATTCCCCTCTCGCGTCCGCCCCGTGTCGCGTAAACGCGGGAACCGGCCAGTGCTCGTTTCGTACGACAGATCCAGTTCTTAATCGATTATACGGTATCTGTCAATACTAATTGGGCGGAAATAATTCTTGCAAAAATGCACTGAGCCTGTAGGCTTCATGTGCTTAAACTGGACGCGCCATTCCACGACCGGAAAAGATAAAGGATAATGGACAAGAACAGGAAAATAGTCGTCTCCATCCTCATACTGCTCGTGCTTTCATCCGTGCTCGCGATAATCGACATCAGCATTTCAATGCAGGGAACGGGTCGCGACGCATACCGTCTGCGCTCGCCCGATACCGGACCCGGTGTGGGCATTGTCCGAATATACGGACCCATCGCCATCGATGCCTCCGGTGGCGGTCCGCTGGGCATGGCCTACGGTTCCGACGCCATAGTACAGCGCCTCGACGACCTGTCACGCGACGCGCGCATAAAAGCCGTGCTTGTGCGCATCAACTCCCCGGGGGGCACCGTTGCCGCAACGCAGGAGATCTATGACAAGATCATGCGCCTGCGCAAGGACAACATCGTGGTGGTCGCGTCAATGGGCGAGCTGGCCGCCTCGGGCGGGTATTACGTGGCTTCGGCATGCAACTACATCCTCGCCAACCACGGTTCCATCACCGGCTCGATCGGTGTCATAGCGGTATCGCCGAATCTAAAAGGGCTGTTCGAGAAGCTCGGCATTCGAATGAACGTCATCAAGAGCGGACGGTACAAGGACCTGCTCTCCGCATACCGCGACATCAGCCAGGAGGAGCGCGAGCTGATACAGGAGATCATCGATTCATCGTATAAAAAATTTCTGGCGGATGTTTCGCTGGGAAGGAACATCCCGATTCCGGAAATCGAGCCCGTCGCGGACGGGCGCGTGATGAGCGGAGAGACCGCGCTCAGGCACAGGCTCGTGGACGAGCTGGGTTCCTTCGAGACCGCGCTCGCCAAGGCACGCGCACTGGCCAAACTGCCCGAAGACGCACCCGTGTACGATGAGGTTACCAATCCTATAGAGCGACTCCTCATGTCGCTCCAGGGGGCCATGGGTGGAATAGACATACGCGTGGACCGGCAGTTCCTGTCCAACCTGCCGGCCGTCGAATACCGGTACCAGCCATGAAGGAATTCCTGAAATCGCTCGTATGGGTGGATTATTTTTACATGGTCTTCACCGACCCGCGAAAACTCGCCGCGGCGCTCATGCGCGAATCGAGGTCGCTGCCCATCGGCTTTATCATACCGGCGTGCGTATCCATCATGGACATTCTCGCGATTTCGCTCCTGGGTTCGCAAACGCCGTTTTTCTACATTAAGATCACCTATGGCTGGATACTGTTCTTCATGTTGCTGGTGTTTCAAAATATCCTGATCGGTAGCCTGGTCGATGCGGCCGCTCAGGTGCTGGGCTATCAGGGGAACATAAAGAACGTCATCAACATCATGAACTACGCGCTCTTTCCCAGGGTGCTGCTGCTTCCGGCGATATTGATCTTCAGCGTCTTCAACTTCGCACCGGTCTTTTTCTACGTGCTTTTCTCGATGGCGCTGTTCGCGTGGTCCGGCGCCATCGTAGTGCAGGGGTTGTCCGAAATGCACTCCGCGGGGCTGACCCGCGCGGCCGCGGTGTTCTTTATGCCGTTTGTACTGGTGGGGGGCGTCGCTTTTTTCGCGATGGTGCTGACCGTGGTGTCGATCTTCGGCTATTTTACCGCGTGAGGGGCGCGTTAGGCTGGGATGCGGCGGGAAAGTGCGGAAGCCGTGGCCTGAAACACGAAAAGCCCTTACGGGCTTTTCGCTGCGTTCCGGCGCCGCGCGGCGCCGGTAACTGATGTTCAGGCGGTCAACTCGCCTTTGTTACCATTCCGGAACGGATGCAGCGAGTACAGACGTACTTCCGCATCACCCGGCCTTTTTCCATTACGCGAAGCCGCTTAACATTGGGCTTCCAGGTTTTAAGGGTCTTTTTATGGGAATGGCTCACGCTGTTGCCGAACAGCACCGATTTCCCGCATACTTCGCATTTGGCCATGAGACTCTCCATTAGAATAAGTGATAGACACACTTAGTTGCCGGCATCTAATTTTGCAACAATTTTACCGGATTCAATACAAATTTTTAACTATCCGGGAAGACGCAACCAGAGTGGGAAATAGTATTTAAACCGGATAGATGGTTCCTCTTCAAATCCTCAGGTTTATACCGGTGCATCACTTTATATAATTGAATTAATCCGGCATCCATACTACAGTCCGCGGTAGTATTGTAAACCATCGGTACAACCGGTGGCGGCATCGTTGAGTGCTGGATTTTTGTCGGTATGAGCATTGCAGAAAACGGAACCATCAACGTACTGCGTAAAAGAGTTTGAATCGCGTTACAAAAATATCGATACTCACGGATAGCACCCGAGCGGGATTTTCGAGGACGACCGGTACGGTCAGGATACAGGTTTATAAACAAAATGGAGGGTATATGGAAACGTCTGGAGCGAGAACCGGCGGGGATGTAAAACTTGAGCGCCCCATTCACCTGATCGGCGGCATAGCCCTGGTGATCGGCGGCGTCATCGGTATGGGGATCTACGCGTTGATAGCGGCCGTCGGAGCGTACGCCGGATCGACACTGTGGCTTGCTTTTATCCTGGCCATTACCGTCTCGGTTATTGGAGTGGCCCCACTAATCCAGCTTTCAAGCGCCATGCCGCGGGCCGGCGGCGGGTATCTCTATGTAAGCCGGCTCATTAATCCCGCAACCGGGACGGTGGCTTCGTACATGGCCATTCTCGGCGGATCGAGCTCGACCGCCATGGTTGCGTACGGGTTGTCCGGCTACATCGCCCCGTATCTGCCATGGAACGTTTCGGTCCATGTGCTTGCGGTCATAGTTCCGCTCGTGGTCCTGGCCTTGCTCTTCTTCGGGCTTCGCCTGGCGACCTGGGTGCAGGTGATCATGACGGCCCAGCTTCTGGTCGCCCTGCTGTATTACGGGTTTGCCGGCACTCTGGCGACGCCGATAGACTTCGCGTCGAATATGCCCCAGGGAATCGGCGGGCTTGTTATGGCCACCATCCTCTGTTACAGCGTATGCATGGGCTTCCAGGTGATAGCCGAGATGGGCGAGGAGATGGTCAACGCGCGGCGAAACATCCCTTTGTCCCTGCTCATCGGCGGCGGCATCGTGCTGGTTATTTACCTGGTTGTTGGTATGGTCTTCATCTCATCGGTGCCCTATGATTTCGAGGCCATCAAGTCCATGAAGGCGCCCCTCATGGAGACCGGTGGAATATTCCTGAGCCCCTTCTGGGTCGCACTCTTAAGCGTTGGCGCCCTCAGTGCCGGGCTCACTTCCTTCAACGCCGGCGCGATCGCCCTGCCCAGGGAGCTGTTTTCCCAGGCGCGCGACCATGTGGCCCCGGCGCTGTTCGGAAAAATCGACCGGCGGACGGGTTCCCCGCTCAATGCGGTCATCGCCTATTTCCTGTTTACGGTGGTGCTGATACTGCTCAGGCAGAGCCTGGACTTTTACGGCGTCATGACCGCGGTGGGGATATTGCTGATGACCGTGCTGGTGGCGGTGGCCGCGGTACGTCTTCCGTCCAGGTTTCCCGCGCGCTACGCCGGCTCCTATTTCAAAATGTCAAAGCCGGCCCTTGTCGCCGCGGCGGTCATATCCGTCGTCTCGTCCCTGGGTTTTATTTGCATCGTCCTTATGGAGGCCCCGGTGGTAGGCGTTATCTATGCCGCCTGGATCGTGGCGGTGCTGGTGTATTACCGGTTGCGGGTCGCCTGGATAAAGAAACAGGGTCATGACTGGGAGGGGATCATCAGCCGAATTCCCGGGTACGACGAGTAGGTATGGCTTCATGACGCAAAGCGAAGAATACCCCCGGGACTTTTTCGCTTTGCGGGCCTGCGGTGTGCGGTGATGATGGATAACGACGCCGGCTTACGCCTTTAAAGCCGCTCCTATCAGGTCTATCGCTTTCAGCACGTCTTCTCTCCTGACCATAAGGCTGGTGACGGCCCTCATCGTGTCACGACCCGCCGGGAGGATGAACACGCCGGCCTCATGCGCCTTCAGCATCAACTCCACTGAGTTGAGCGTCCGGTGTCCGAACAGGATTATGTTGGTCTGGACGGATGACGGGTCGAGTTCGACGCCCGGAATGCCGGCGAGTCCCTCCGCCAGCAGCTTCGCATTGGCGTGGTCCTCGGCAAGGCGCTCCCGATTGTGTTCCAGTGCGTGGAGTGCACCCGCGGCGATGATGCCCGCCTGGCGCATATAGCCGCCGAACTGCTTCATGAAGCGGCGGGCCCGCCTGATGAAATCCGCCGGGCCCGCAAGGGCCGAACCAACCGGTGCGCCCAGTCCCTTCGAAAAGCAGACGCTCACCGAATCAAAATGCCGCGCGTAGTCGCGTTCGGGAATCCCCGTGGCCGCAGAGGCGTTCCACAGCCGGGCACCGTCAAGGTGCATGGACAGATGCCGCTCTTCGGCGAGGGCGGCAATTTCCCCAATGCGTTCCATGGGCCAGATACTGCCGCCTCCGCGGTTGTGGGTGTTCTCGAGGCAGATGAGCCTGGTGCGGGGAAAGTGAATGTCCTCAAGGCGGAGCAGGGCCGAGACCGCATCCGCGGTGAAGATTCCGCGCTCGCCCTTCACGAGCCGGCACATGACACCCGAGAGCGCCGCGGGGGCTCCGCCCTCGTAATAATACACGTGTCCCTGTTCCTCGATGATGATCTCGTCGCCGGGTTCGGTGTGCGCGCGCAGGGCGACCTGGTTGGTCATGGTGCCGCTCGGCATGTACGCGGCGGCTTCCTTGCCCAGAATTTCGGCCGTGCGCGCCTCCAGGGCGTTTACCGTGGGATCGTCGCCGAACACCGCGTCGCCGACCTCGGCCTCGTACATGGCCCTGCGCATTTCAGGCGTGGGCCTGGTGATGGTGTCGCTTCGCAGGTCGATCATGGCCGTGCCGCTCCGTCTGAACATGTATTTTGTGCCCGTACAACGAGTATTGACCCTGAATCCGGCCGAGTCAAGGGATTTAGGATAGAGGCGAGGTCGCGGTAATCTGTTGATGTACAGCGAATTAGCCAATGCGCATAATCGCTTGACATTCTCCACCCGGGACAGGAAGGCTTTAAATAGAAAACAACAGGGACCACACTATGGAAATAAAAGAAAAAACCACGGTCGAAGAAGCAATGAAAAAATCGCCGGCGGTGGCCGCGGTATTTAAAAAACACCGGCTCGACTGCGCATCGTGCAGAGGGGGAAAGCAAGACACCATCGAGAAAGTAGCGCTGAACAACGGCCTGGAACTCAAGGCCCTTCTCAAAGACTTGAACAGGGCGCTCAAGGAAAAGGACTGACGGTCGCCATGCGGGTCATAACGGGAAGGTTGAAAGGCCGGACCATCCCCTTCAACGTGCGCCGTTTCGGCGACGCCAGCGTTACCCCCGATATGATAAAGGAGGCCCTTTTCTCGGTGATCGGTGGCGACCTGGCCGGCAAATCCTTCCTCGATCTTTTCAGCTGTTCAGGGCAGGTGGGTATCGAGGCGCTCAGCCGGGGGTGCTCGCCGGTGGTCTTTAACGAGAAGGAGCGCCGGCGGTTTGACTTTATCCGCGGTCTGCTCGCCGACTGGGGCGAGCAGGGGGAGGGCATACTCCTGTTCAACTTTCCCGCGTCGCGCTGTATGCGACTGATGCATTCGCGCGGCGTGCGGTTTGATTATATCTTCCTGGACCCGCCCTACGAAAAAACTCGCGGTGAAGCGTCGATTTACCGGAACGTGCTCGGGGAAATTGAACGCCACGACCTGCTTGCCCCGGGCGGCAGTGCGATCGTTCAGCACTATATTCACAATAAGCTGGAAGAAACGGCCGGCTCACTGCGCCTGGTCGACCATCGGACCTACGGCACAAACGCGCTCGCTTTTTATGAACACTCCCCGGAACCGGCGTCCGAAGCCTGAATTCACGATGATTTTCCGGGAATATGATGGCGTGCCGCCGATTATTTTACTCGAAAAAAAGAAACGCTGGACGTACAATCGGCGCAATCGATACTGATCACCGCGGGAGGGGAGCACGCGGCCGCGCTGGCCCGCCGCGAGGCGGGCGGTGAGGAAAGTCCGAACACCGCAGGGCAGGATGCCGGGTAACGCCCGGGCGCCGCGAGGCGATGGAAAGTGCAACAGAAAACATACCGCCCGGCGCGAAATCGCCGGGTAAGGGTGAAATGGCGAGGTAAGAGCTCACCGCGTCCTCCGCAAGGAGGGCGGCAGTGTAAACCCCATTCGGTGCAAGACCAAATAGGCAACCGCTCGAGGACGGCCCGTCCGAGGTTGCGGGTAGGTCGCAAGGAGGCGTACGGTAACGTGCGCCCAAGATAAATGGCCGTGTAAACAGGATTCGGCTTACGCTCCCCTCCCGTTTTTTCTACATCACGTGCACGGTTCGTAACGGGCGGTCCACACCGGATCGCCTTTACGGGTCCGCGCCGTACCTTACTCCTCCCGCCACAAAAAACCCTGTCGAGTGACGCGACGCGCGAACTCTTCGTCGATCGCGCCCAGGACGGTGCCCTTGTGCAGTCCCCACGACGGAGCCACCAGCGTTGCCGGAGCGCGGTCGCCCAGCAGCCGGTGAATGAGGATGTCGGGCCGCAGACGTTCCACAAAATCGCAGACGATCGAAACATACTCTGCGAGAGAGGGGAGGCGAAAATCCGTCGTTCGGTACAGCCGTTCAAGCTCCGTGCCGGCGATGACGTGCAGGTGATGGATCTTTACCCCGCGAACGGGCAGGGCGGAGACCTCGACGGCCGTGCCCATCATATCCTCCCACGACTCGCCCGGAATACCCAGTATTATATGCGCGCAGACTGCTATGCCGCGCCGCGCGGCGCGCAGAAGCGCGTCGCGTGTGGCTTCATGCGAATGACCGCGACGTAGAAAAGCGAGGCTGCGCTCGTGCATGGTCTGCATGCCGACCTCGAGCCACAGCTCGAAACCGGGCCGAGCGTACGAGGCGATGAGGTCCAGCACTTCGTCGCCCAGGCAGTCGGGGCGGGTAGCGATCATGAGCCCAATGATGCCTTCGTCGGCGAGGGCCGTGTCGTACAATTCCCTGAGCCGTTCGACCGGGGCGTAGGTGTTGGTAAAGGCCTGGAAGTAGGCGATGTAGCGGGTTTCCGTTTCTGAACGGCGAAAACTCCGCCGGGCGTTTTCCATCTGTTCGCGGACGCCCGACCGGCCGCGGGCGGTCGGCGAGGCCGAGCCTTCTTCGGAGCAGAATACGCATCCGGAGTCGCCGGTGGTGCCGTCGCGGTTGGGACAGGTGAATCCGGCGTCAATCGGAAGCTTCAGCACGCGCGTGCCGTAGGTGTTCCACAGGTAATCGCCGAAGAAGTTATAGGCCCGGGGGCGGGGGCCCGGGAGGTCAGAGCGCGCGTTCTTTGTGTTCAAGGGCGAAGTACGAATTCTTTAAATACTGATGGTTCTGGTATTTGGCCGGGTTAAGCGCAACTTTCTTGACCGGCGAAGCCGAGACAACGCGCAGATTGCGGTCCAGGGATACGATATAAATGCCGGGCCCGAAATTGGCTTTTGTCCGAACCTTTCGCCATTTGCCGCCGGTCTTCACGCTCCTGTATGTGCTGGCGTTTGCGAACGATTTGACCAGCCGTTCGAGGGTTTTACTGTCGGGATTTAACGCCTTTTTAATTGCGTTCTCGAGCGTTTGATCGCCGTCGACCGCGAAAATAATGGGCGTGGTGAGCGCGGCCGAACGCGCGGGCACAAGCGGCGGCACCGGACGCGAAGCCGCCGCCGGCGGAAGCTTTTTTGGATTATAAACAAACATATCCACGGCCCTGCCGGGTACACCCATCTCCTGGTACTGGCCCGAGTAGCGAGCGAAGAGCGAAGAGTACAGCGGCCGGTAGCGGAGCGTCTTCCTGGCCATGTGCAGGCACCAGGTCGCTTTTTTATAGTTTTTCTTCCTGAGATGCGCCATCCCCTGGTTGAAGTAGCTTTCCGCACGCACCAGGGTGGTCTTTATCTGGCGGTACGGCGCGACGAACTGCGGATTGATGCCGGCGAACTTCTTTTCCATGAGGTTGATGACGCCGACCGCCTTCTGCGCTTCGCAATTGTTGATGTAAAAGATGACCAGCCTCGAAAGCTTGAGGAGCTCGATGAGTTCGTCCGGGGCCTTTCCAACGCGCACAGGCGACCGGCCGGAGATGTCCACGCCGAAGACCTCGCGAACGGTTTCCAGGAGCGACTCGTACTGTCCGCGAACGATGCGACGCTGGTATTCGGGATCGCGCAAAAGCTCCTCGTCGTCGGGATTGGAGATGAAGCCCGATTCGTAGATCACCGAAATCGGAAAGTCGACGAAGTACGAGAAGCGGTCGTCGGGGACCGCGCCCATCTGCCAGTTGTTGGCCCTCATTCCCTGCGCCACGAGCGCTTCTTTCAAATTGAGGGCGTAGCGGCGCGAAAAATCGGTCGCATCGTACTTGTTGTAGAGCGTGAGAAAGCCGCGGTGAATGTCCTTTACGTACGAGAGAAATCGGTTTCCCCATCTGTCGGTGGTGATATGTACACCCGGTATGTTCATGAGGCCGCTGGCCTTCACGATGGACGATATGTTGTTGAGGTGCTCGCTCACGATGATGAAGGCCCCGGCCTCGGCGGCCAGGCGGACCGTATCGACGAAGGGGATGTTTTTGTAGAGGTTACTTCTGCCCTTCATGACCTGCATGAAGTCCTCGGTCGATCTGACCTCGATGAACCGGTTGGCCGAAAGAGTTTTAAAAAGTTCGCGCGAGAGCATGATCGAGTAGTATTCCTCGGGCAGGCCCGTGGCGCTGAGGCGCCCCGTCATCTCGCCCTCCCAGGCTCCGTTTTCGAGTTTGCCGTGCGCGGGGTCCACGAAGACTACGAGCTTTTTGCCGTCGGAAAGGCTCTTTTCGATGTTGACGTAGATGTCGTCGATGGACTTGAGGAGCTCTATGGCCTGTTTGAGATAAACGATGTTGTTTTCTTTGGAAAGGACGGCGCTGATCGATTCGGGCTGGCCGAGCGTGGTGTACGATAGCTGTTCCTCCGCGGTCGACACCGTTGCGAACATGATCGCGGCGGCAAGGAGGGCGGTACCTGTCAATATTCTGGTTTTCGTTTCCTTCATCAGGCGGTCTGTCTTCCGTGGCGGCCGCCGTGCGGACGCTGAATAAAACTGCAATGATTGTTTATAATAATAATATCGTTCCTTTTGCAAGAAAATAATTGCTTTTTTCCGCCATAATTGTTATACCTAAGTCGACCTGGAATGATAACCCGATATTCTACAGTATCACAGGGCGACCGGTATGCGTACTCCGGCGGCAAATCCGGCGCACGTCACCTCGGACTTTTGATCACAGGCAGGGCTGTATTCGTTCGCATCCGATGGAGGGCATATGAAGAGGAATTATATCAAATACGAAGACCTTTCTTCGGAAATAAAGAAGGAAATCGAACGCTTTTACGAGGAGAACAAGGGCGTCGACGACCCCCTGTCGAAGGAAGAAGCCATGCTGACGTGGTTCGAAAATGAATTCGACCTCTGGATGGTGCAGAACTACGCCGGGCGCGACAAAAAGGACAGGAGGATCGACGAGCGGCGCAGGCATCCGCGCGTGGATGTGACGCCCGAGCCCGAGAAGAAGCGCGGCCAGGACCGCAGGGCCGACGTCCGGAGGAAGCATTTCCGGCTTGATATCG
>JBFZEY010000171.1:0-6880 GCA_041306625.1 Spirochaetota bacterium
ATATATTCGGTCATTGCCAGCCTCGGCCGCATCGGGGCGTGGCAATCTCGTTGCTACCCGGTTCTAGAGATACACTTTCCCTTTCGAGATTGCCGCCCCTTCCGCGTATTTTACTTGCTGAATTTTCATGGGGACGTATCATCCGCCGGGGCTTATTTTCGCGCGGCGTGAGACTGGAGATAGACAATGAATCGGGAAAAAATGAGGCGCCGCTACCGGCGATTCCCCTGGCTTTCCGACATAGGCGGCATAAAGAGCGCCATCGGTGAGCTGCGCGGGATCGGGCACCCGCGGCAGCCTAAACTCCGGAAGAGCTCCGTGTCAAGGTACGACATCCGGGTAAACGAGGACTGGTTCATAGACGCCATCAGCTCCAGGGTCGCCCATCACGTCGAAAACCGGATGGAGTATCCATTCTTCGGCGAGCGCATCTTCGACGAGCCTCTGGTGGGCTTCGTCCGCGGCAACGACCCGCTGCTCCTGAAATACAAGGAAATCATCGGACCCCACCATTTCACTCCTGAAGAGATCATGGCGTGGCAGGCGAAGAGGAACGGCGTCCCCGCGCCTGCGGCGGAGGAACTCTCGGTGGTCTCGTTCGTGCTTCCCATCAGCGCGAAGACGAAGGAGGACAACGCTGCGAGCACGAAGTGGCCGGCCGAGCGCTGGGCCCAGACGCGCTTGAGCGGCGAGATGTTCAGCCAGCTGATAGTGCGGGAGATCGTGACCAACCTCATGAAGCGGGGGATACTCGCGGTGGCGCCGGACGTGACGCCCATGTTCAACAAGAAGCGATACCCCAAGGTGGGCTGGGCATCGCCCTGGTCGCACCGCCACATGGCCTATGCCGCCGGGCTCGGCACCTTCGGCATGCAGGATTTTCTCATCACGCCGAAAGGCGCGGCTCACCGCTGCGGAAGCTTCGTGGTGCACCGTAGGCTCACGCCGAACCGGAAGAGGCCGGACGATATCCACGCATGGTGCCTGCACTATCAAGGAAAGGAGTGCTTAAAATGCGCGGGCCGCTGCCCCGTGGGCGCCATCACGCGGGAACACGCACACGATAAAGAGGCGTGCTACCGGCACGTCGCGCAATCAACGAAACACTGCCTGAAGAACTACCGGCTATTCATTTATGGATGCGGTCTCTGCTCGACCGGAGTGCCCTGCGAATCGCGCATCCCCGCCGGCCTCCGGAAGTAGCTATTTCTTCTCCAGATCCTCCCCGGGGGAAAGCCAGCTTCGACAGGCTCTGCACATTGCCTTGACAGGGACCGCTTAAATTTTACAACAAGCAGTACAGTGAAATGTATTTACTTTTAATGGTCGTCTGTCCTCGTACCCATTATTATCCTTTATCTCTATTAACACAGCCTGATTATTCCACGGTGTCTCCTTTGATCCTCCGTGCGAGGTTTTTAGCGAAGTTCGCAGCCCCCACGTCCAGCTCATCCAGCGATACAACTGTTTCCTTACGGGCGGACTCCGCGACGCCCTTTTTCACGTCGACAATGCGCCCGTTGATAAAAACCTTATTCAAAATCCACGGCGAAGGCCACCGCCGGTCCAGCGGAAAACACCGGGGGACCCGAAGTATCCAGCGGCAGGTGCTCGAGTTTTTATCGCTTTCGCGGCTTCGCCCGCGCCGTGGGCTTTGCCTCGAGGGGATTCGACGGCCAATAGTGTTTCGGATAACGCCCCGCCAGCTCCTTCCGAACCTCCGCGTAGGAGCGCGCCCAGAATCCGCCCAGGTCGAGGGTAACCTGTACCGGCCGACCCGCGGGACTGAGAAGATGCAGGAGCGCCGGTTCCCCGCCGATGCGAGGCGTCTCGGCGCAGCCGAAGAACTCCTGCAGGCGCGCCGCTACGACGGGAATATCGCCGCTCTCGTAGTCTACCGCGCGGCGCGATCCGGAGGGAAGCTCAACGCTCTCCGGCGCCTCGGCGTCAAGCCGCGCGCGCAGGACATGGCCAAGACGGTGCCCGAGCGCGTTCGCGAGCGAGCCTTCCGTAAAGACCTCGCCGCGGTCAAACCTCCCGAAGGGCAAAAGCCAATCCGCCGCGTCGCGAAGAAGCGACTCATCCGAATAATCGGGCCATCCGGGCACCCGGCCGCGCCGCGCAACGAACCTGCAGCGGGCCAGAAACCGCCGCGTCCCGTCGCTCCACGGCAGCGATTCGAGACCGTCCGCCGAAAGACGGCGTATAACGGCATCACGCAGATCGTCCTCCGCGGGGGCTCCCGATCGACGCTCCCCGAGGAGCAGCCCGGCGGCATACACCAGCGCCGAAAACCTCGGCTTCCAGCCCTTCCAGATAAAGCTCATCTCCGTGCGAAGCGGCCCCAGGGCGAACTCGATCTCGTTGCGTTGTACCGGCACCGCGCTGAAAATTCGAGCCTCGGTTTCACCGCCGTCCATTTCGGGCGCCACCAGATACCCGGCCGATGCCGGAAAGCGGGCGACCGTCCGCGCGGCGCGTCCACCGGCCATCACCCACCGGTCAGTGTCGGAGGCGCTTCTTCGTGCAACGCGGTCGGGGTAGGCCCAGAGCAGGAGTTCACCGGCGCGCGAGATGTCCACATCACAGCCTTTAACGCCTCCACCACGCCCGCACAGGCGCAGAATACGCCGAACCTCATCGTTTATGCGTCGGGCGCGTGAATCCATGAGCGCTCCGCGGCCGCCGCGATCCCAGACCAGCCAGTCGTCCAGGCGCTCGCTGAAATCCGCGCTCCCCGGACGAAGACCCTCGCCCTCCTCGAGGATCGCCGCGATAAGCGCGGCGGTCGGTGCGACTCCCGACGCATCGGCGCGAAGCACCATGCGCGCCAGACGCGGGTGAAGCCCGAGCCGCGCCGCCTGCACGCCCTCCGGTGTTACGGTACGAGCATCGTCCATAAGCCGGAGCTCCGTAAGCAGCGCGGCGGCCTTCTTTAAATGTGCCTCCGGCGGAGGCGTCATCCAGGCGAGATCGTACGCCGATGCCGCGCCCCACGCGGCCGTCTCCAGCAAGAGCGGCGCGAGGTCGGCCTCCAGGATCTCCGGCGTGCTGAATGGAGCAAGCGCCCTCCCTTCATCCCACCAGCGCAGGCACAGCCCCGGCCCCAGTCGACCTGCGCGGCCGGCCCGCTGGACCGCCGACGCGGCCGATATGGGCGCCGTCTCCCAGTGCCCCATGCCGGTGCGCGGTGAAAATCGCACGCGACGCTCGAAACCCGTATCGACAACGGCACGGACTCCGCTGATGGTAAGGCTCGACTCGGCCACGTTGGTGGCGAGCACGATACGCCGCCGGGTACAACTGGCTCCCCGCACCACGCGCCGCTGTTCATCCGGTGAAAGGCGGCCGTGCAACACCTCCACCGCGGCGCGATTTTCGATCCGGCCGGCGAGGGTTTCGGCCGTGCGCTTGATCTCGCGAAATCCGGGAAGAAATACCAGCACGTCGCCGGCTTCCTCATTCAACGGGGCCATTGCCTCGAGCGCAAGCCGCGCGGCGCCCTCTTCCATTTTTTCCCTTTCACGCGGCGGGCGGTACTCAACGCGCACGGGATGGCTCCTCCCCGGCACGGCAAAAAGCGGCCATTCACCCAACGCCGCCGGGAAATCACCGGGAGGCAGCGTGGCCGACATGAGCATGAGGCGCAGGTCGCCTCGAAGATGCGTGCGGCTGTCCCAGGCGAGGGCGAGCGCAAGCTCGGCCATCAGGCCGCGTTCGTGAAATTCGTCGAAGATGATAGTTCCGTATCCGCCGAGGGCCTGGTCGGACTGGATGATGCGCACCAGCACGCCGTCAGTGACCACCTCGAGGCGGTTGGAGGGGGAGACTACGGACTCGTGCCGGGTGCGAAGCCCAACGGTCCTACCGGGCACTTCGCCGAGGAGCTCGGCGATACGGTCGGCCGCCGCGCGCGCGGCGATTCGTCGCGGTTCCAGAAGCAGGATTTTCCCGACCGCAAATTCCGGATGCGCGAGCAGCCGCCACGGCACCAGCGTGGTTTTGCCCGCCCCCGGCTCGGCCGACAAAAGCAGGAGACGAGACCGGGCGAACGAGTCGGCGACCTCGTCGAGACGTGGATAAAGCGGAAGGGAGTTTATGTCATCGCGCGCCATGGAGGATAGCTCCATACGATATGCGGGGGTTTGTCAGGCCGGTGCACGGGAGCGAAATCAGGAGCGGCCGGGGGCTGTGCCCAGAGGATTATCGTCCACGGCCAGGTTTTTCCGTATGGTTTCCTGTATCTGCAGCAACAGATGGTCCCTGTTTTCCAGGCCGTACGGCGAAGTGTCGATAGGATCGCCTACGATTATGCGGATGATACCGCTTTTTATGCCCAGGGTGCCTTTGGGGAGCAGACGGTTGCTGCCGATGATGGTGACGGGGACGATGTGAAGCCGCGCTTTCAGTGCGAAGAGTACGCCCCCCTTTTTGAACGGTCTCATTTCGCCGAAATCGCTGCGGGTACCCTCGGCAAAGAAGTAGGCGCTGATACCGTTTTTCAAGTCCTGTGCCGAGCGGTTGATGGTCTCTATGGCTCCGGCGCCATCACCCCTGTCGATGAAGATCATCCTGGCCAGCCTGAAGGCCCAGCCGAAGACCGGAACGCGCGCAAGGGACTTCTTTGCCACGAAACGCAGTGTATGGGGCAGCGCCAGAACCATGGCCAGGCCGTCCAGGTGGCTCAGGTGATTGGAGATAAATACGTACGAGCGCGTACGCACGAGCTTCTCTACGCCGGCCACCTGGAGCCGTACGCGATGTACTTTCAGGATAAGCCAGGCCCAGGTACACCCTGTCCGATAAAGGGCGCGGCCGCTCCTTTCGAATATGCCCATCAGCAGGGCGGGAACGCCCACCACAAGAGTCAGTATGATCGTCGTTACCAGTGAATAAATTGCCAATATTCCAGATCCTCCGGCAACATTATATAATAAGATACCGCGGATTGAGCCGCGGCGCAAGCGAAAAAACGCGATTATGAATTACCCGCGATATCCGCACCGCGCCTTTCGCGCTTTTAAACGGTGCCGCGATGGAGTCCGGAGGCGCCGGGCGTGATCGATCGTGCATTCTTCCGGGAAATTCAACTCAATCGCCGCCTTACGGCAGTGAAGGGCCGTATCAGTCCGTGTTGTACTTCCGCCATCGGCGCTCCTCGCGGTCGAGCAGGCCGGCGAACTTCGGCGGATCGTCCATCGCGAAATCGAGCCTCGTTCCGGTCAGCGGGTGATCGAAGCACAGCCCGACCGCCGCGAGAAAAAGTCCCTTGCCGCTGAGTACCAGCCCCGGCGGGCCATAGGCCGCGTCACCCAGGATCGGAAACCCCGCCTCCGCCAGGTGGCGCCGCAGCTGATGGGTTCGCCCGGTCCGCGGCCAGAGGTCGAGGAGCGAGAGCCTGCCGCTTCGCAGCGACGGCGCGTGCCGCACGGCGCGATACGCGGTGACGGCCCTGCGGCCGTCGATCGGCGCGTCGATGAGCCCCTCGCCCTCGAGAAGCCCCATCGCAACCGCGCGGTAACGTTTTTCCACAAGGCCCTCCTCGAACTGCCTGCCCAGGGCCACCATGGCGCGGGAGGTCTTGGCGACCAGCAGAAGCCCGCCCGTGGGTGCGTCGAGCCGGTGCACGGGACGCGGACGGCGCAGGGCGTCGTAACAGGCCGAGGTGGTGAGGTTCAGCGGAAGTGCGTTTTCTATGGTCCTGAAGCGGTTGCCGTTAACCACGATGCCGGCCGGTTTCTCGACCAGGGCGACATGCTCGTCCTCGAACACCACGTGAAGGCGCAGCACAAAAGGCCTGGGCCCGGAACGCTCGGGATCGATGTGCTCAATGACCTGGCCCGGCAGCACCCACGAACCGGTTCCGGCGACCGTTCCATCGATGGTAAACTCGCCCCGCTTGATCGCCTTCACGATTCCCTTGCGCGACGGGAAAACGGCGAACACATCGCAGGCGTACTCCCGGAAACGTACCCGGTGCGCTCCCTGTGGAACGATATGTCGCGCGGTGACGTTCATCCCCTCGTCTCCTCCGTGCCTGCCGTTTCCGGAGTATCAGGGCCTGTCAAAATCGGCCCGTTCGCATTCTGGTGATGGATTTGATCCATTGTCAATGAGGTTTCACCTTGGCGGTTGTGTCTCTACCTGCCATTTTGGATTTGACGTGCGCTGCGCTGCATGAATATACAGTGAAAGCGCGGGACCGTTGTTCCGCCAACGGAAGATCGACATGAAAAGCGCGATCCGCACAACACATGGCGGGATGAAAAGCCGCCTGAACTTCTTCCCTGCGGTCTTCCACGGCGTGCATGCCGAAAATCCTCCGCTCTATAACGCCCTCGTGGCCGCATGCTGCGGTGCGATCTTTCTCATCATCCTCTTCGCCGGATCGCTCCTGGCCGTTCTCGCTGTGATACTTGCCATGTTTCTCACCAGGGACGCACCCGGCGCGCGGCTCGAGATGGGATGGATGGCGGTCATGCTGCTCGCACCGGTCGCCGTTTTCATCCTGGACCTCGTGTTCTGCGCCATCCTGCTTATAAAAAACCTGAGAATCCGGAAACGGAACTAATCCTCACGGTATTCGCGGTATTTCCGCCTGAGGTTTTCGACCCCCCCGGCCGTACCGAAGGCGACCAGCGTGAATCCGGCAAGTACAATGACGATCGCAAAGCCCCCGATGAACCAGCCGGAGAAGCCCCGATAGATCGAATAGTCCGCGTCGAGGCAGGTTTCATCATTAACCTTCAACGGCGCCTTCCCGCTTGCGGAAAGCAGGTTAATGATATCCTCCATCGCCGGCCTGTTCATATCGATCTTCCGGTATGCTTTCAACAGCCTCTCCGACCTTTCCGAGGTTTCGGTGATATCGATAAGATCG
>JBFZEY010000172.1:0-3359 GCA_041306625.1 Spirochaetota bacterium
CGCGGGCCACGCCGCCTGGGCGCCTATGAAGCGTCGGTTTCGGCCGGCTATAACCGTTTTCATGAATTCGAGCCCTATCCGCGCTGGCGGATCGGGACCCTGCAGCTTGGCTTCAATCTGATGCACGATCCGGCGCGGCACATGAATGAGCCAAGAACCGTTCTTTCGCTCGGCGATTATTTCCATTTTCAGGGATACCTGAACCTCAGCCCCGAGTGGAAGGACGTATGGTACGATTTTACCCTGCTGCTTGCCGGCATGCAGACGCTTGCTCCTGGTGCCGACCGGCCCGCGCGCTCGGTATTCGGGTTGTTCTCCGGGATAGAGCTTTTCCGTCCCTCGCTCAACTTCAAGGAATTCATGTGGAGCGACGGCACCTATGAGGATCATCCTCACATCCAGTATTTCCTTCTTAAACCGTTCGTACCGGGCATCATCCATCAATGGGGGCGCGACCGGCGGTACAGCCTTTCGGCCTTCGGCTCGGCGGCGCTTTCGGTCAATTCATCGCTCTGCGCGACACACGTTACCGAGGCGGAGGAGGACGATTTAAGCCCGATATTCCGCTCCAAATTTTATGGAAACCGCAGGCAGAATTTCTACTACAGCTGGTCGGTCCCCCTGGCCCTGTCGTTCGCGGCTGACCGGATCGGTCCGTTCCGCTTGAAGGCGGGTTACCGGGTGTATTACTTTTCGCCTGTCGAGGAGGAGCGTGCGTACGACATTCTGAACGTTCCAGGCGGTTCGGTAGGATGGTATCTCTCCCATGGGGTGCTCGGTACCGCCGGTTACGAGTACTGGCATGTGTACAGCCGTCTCCAGGAAAGAACCAGGCACTATTCGTGGCACAGGGTGTTCTTCGGACTGGAGTGTAAAATTGGCAAAGGGGCGCATTCCCCGGGGAACGGATAACGCACGGTGATCGGTTTGAATATACTGCGCTCATCTGTACATAAGGCCTCCCGGCCCGGCTTGTTCGCCGCGGTGATGCTCGTAACGATCGCGATCGCGTCCACGGTGCCGCTCAAAGCGGCCGAGCGGAGGGAAACGGTAAACCTCAATCTCGTCGACTCCGATCCGGCATTCCCCGTGCTCGGAAATCATTATCTGAACGGCTTTTTCGAGGGTTATCACGCCATTGTGCGTTATGTGCGTACCGCGGACACCCCGGGAGTGGATGAGGGAGTTTTGCTCACCAGCAAAAGGATCCACTGCGAGGGCCTCTACGGGGTTGGTTTTGTCCTGTACCCGAAAAACAACGGGGGGCTTGTTTCCCGTGTGCAATGGGCCGTTCCGGACGGAAGGGATTTCGAGCGCGACAGCGTCGAGTCGCTTCGGGGGGTTCTCGATGTAGCCCTGCCGCCAGGGAGCGGGGAACGAAAAAAGTCGGTGCTTGCCTACGGGCTGGGGTCTGATGACCGGCGCATAACCGACCTTGTGTACGCGGAGCGGGATGGCGAGACGGTCATACAGGGCTATACCGTCGAGGTGACCGTGCCGCCGTCGAGTTCAGCGAGGTTCTGGCGGTCGTTCGGGGGGCTCGTACTCCTCAACGGGCTGGGCGAGATCGATTATATGATAAACATAGGCACCAACACCGATGACTGGAAATATCCCCTTTCGGTCGCCGGCTTCAAGCGCAAGCTCGCCGACGGCATGACGCTGGATGCCAACAACTTCACCACCAACTGCGTCGGCCACGTCTATTCGGGAAATTTATATTACAACGCCGCGCGCAGCAACGGCTACGGCTTTTTCGGATCGATGATGTTTTCAATTGGCGGGAGCCTGATGTGGGAATACCTGGGCGAGTTCAAGGAGGAAGCCTCTTTGAATGACCTGTTCACCACCGGTATCGGCGGGGCTCTCTTCGGCGAAGCATTTCACCAGACAGGCCTTTTCGTGGAGAAGAACATGAGTCCGGGGTTCTTCCGAAGCGCACTGGTGCTCCTCCTCGACCCGCTTCGCGTGATAAACCGTGCCATCGACCGTTCATGCACCCCTTCATATAAAATCAACGTGAGCTTCATCAGCCCCGCTCAAGCGGCCGCGGAGGGCCTTCGCAGGAGGCAGTGACCGGCCCGTGTTTAATTTTGACGCGCAGTGCTTTCCGTGGTATTAAAAAATAATTGACATTTAACGCTTTTATGACACTACATCTTTCTTTACTATATAGATTGGTGCGACAATGGGGACGTATCTCGATTGTTTGATTTTCCAGAGCGTTCGGCGAGTGTCGGCGCTGAAGTACAGCAGAAACGGGTGCGGGGAGAACTGCCGTGAAAATGACGGGTGCTGAAATTATCGTTGAATCCCTTAAGAAAGAGGGAGTGGAACATGTTTTCGGCTATCCGGGCGGTGCGGTAATCCCGATCTTCCATCAGCTCTTCAACGCGCCGTTCAATTTCTATCTCGCCCGGCACGAGCAGGGCGCGGTGCACGCCGCCGACGGCTACGCGCGCGCCTCGGGAAGGGTGGGCGTGGTGATCGCGACCTCCGGTCCGGGGGCAACCAACCTGGTTACCGGCATCGCCACCGCCTACATGGACTCCGTCCCGCTGGTCATATTCACCGGACAGGTCTCGACCGAGATGATCGGCAACGACGCCTTTCAGGAGGCTGACATCACCGGCATCACGCGGCCCATCTCCAAGCACAACTATCTCGTCCAGAACGTTGACGATCTTGCGCGCATCATCAAGGAATCATTTTATATCGCCTCCACCGGCCGACCGGGACCGGTCGTCATCGACGTGCCGGTGGACGTTTCGAAGGCGGAGACGAAGTTCTCCTACCCGGAGCACGTGCATCTTAGAAGCTACAAGCCGGTGTACAAGGGACATCCGCTGCAGATCAGCAAGGCCTGCAGGCTCATCGAGCAGGCGAAACGCCCGGTCATCTATTCGGGCGGTGGCGTTATCAGCTCCAACGCGTCGGGGGAGCTTCGCGAGTTCATAAGGAAGACCGGCATCCCCATCACCACCACGCTCATGGGAATGGGGGCGTACCCGGAGACCGACGCGCTCTCGCTCAAGATGCTCGGCATGCACGGCACCTGTTACGCCAACCAGGCCGTGCACGATTCCGACCTGCTCATCGCAATCGGGGCGCGCTTTGACGACCGCGTCACCGGCAAGATCTCCGAATTCATACCTGAGGCGGAAGTCATTCATATCGATATCGACCCCTCGTCGGTGAGTAAAAACGTACAGGTGCACGTTCCGATCGTCGGTGACTGCAAACAGGTGCTCGCAGAGATCAATAAAGCCGTGAAGGCCCCGGACATCGGCGAATGGATCGAACGGTTGCAGAAACTCAAGGCGGACAATCCGCTGACCTACAGGGACAGCGAGGCGAAG
>JBFZEY010000173.1:0-7711 GCA_041306625.1 Spirochaetota bacterium
GGCGTCTTCGTGGGATCGATCGACAACGTGCTGGAGCGCTATTATCTCTCGGCCCTCGAATTCGGCGGCGACTACATTGTGCGCGTAACCGGCGACAACCCGTTCACCGACCCCGAGTATGCGTCGATGGCCGTCGAAATAGCGCTCGAATCGACCGCGGACCTCTGTTCGCTCTCGAACCTGCCGCTGGGCACCGCCGTCGAGATCATCAAACGCGAGGCCCTTGAGGAGGCCTACAGGCAGAACAGCAAGGCCTATCACCGCGAACACGTGACGCCGTACATAAAAGAGCACCCGGAGCTCTTTCGTATCGAGCGGCCCACTGCAAACCTCAGGAACCCCTATCCCGACCTTCGCCTCACGGTGGACACCGAGGAGGACTTTCGCCTCGCCGCGACGCTCTTTGAAAACCTCTACCACGGGGAGGTTATTCCGCTGGTGGACATCATACACTACGTAAAAAAGCACCCCGAAATAATTTCGCTTAACGCCGGGGTAAGCCAGCGCTCCATGCATCACGCGGAGAGCGGGAATGCCTGAACCGCTGATCGCCATTCTCACCGGATGGGACGGCTCTCTCGGCCGTGGCCACATCCAGCGGATGGCATCACTTCTCAACCACCTTCTCATCGGTAACGGCATGCGTGCAATGCTGGTGGCCGACGCCTGTCCCGATTTCCTCCCCGAACGGCTTCGCCGTCACGTTCGACCAGAGCCGGACGGCCGGGTTTCGCTCTTCGTCCGCGACAGGCGCGACTCGATCGTCGAGGAGATCAGCCGCTTGCAGAAATCGGCCCCCGTGCTCTGTGTCGACGACCTGGGGCCTGGGCGTGAAACCGCCGACTACGCCATCGACCTGCTTCCCAATCCGTACACGGCCGCGCCTCCCGAACAATCGGAGCGCGGGCTTTTTCTCTACGGGTACGATTTCTGCTCCGCGCTCGAAAAGCTCGGCGACGCCGTCATCGAAAAGAACCTCGATTTCACCGTCTATGCCGGGTCCTCCCCGGACGACGAGTATGTGGATTTCCTCGTTTCACTCATCCCCCCGGACTCCCGCTTCGCCGTCTTCCGGGGAACTGGTTCGTTCATGCAAGACGGATCAACGGCGAAGGCGGTCGGGCGGGATGACTACGCCCGCCTTCTGCTCTCGTCCAGGGTACTGATATCGCACTTCGGCATCGCCCTGTATGAGGCCCGCGCGGCCTCCTGCAGGCTTGTCGCCATCAACCCCTCGCTATACCACTCCCGCCTGTGCGATATCGCTCCCGTTGACCTCGGCATCCAGAACCTCGGAACGCGCGACACGCTTGATGCCGGAGCGGCCGCCGCGGCAATCCGAGACTCCGCCCTCGCCCCGCACGCCCTCAAGGTCTCCGCGGCGGGCGTGTACGCGGCCGCGCGAGAAAATCTTGACAGGTTCTCCGGGCTGCTCAGAACTATGGTCTGAGGAACGGCCACGGTGGTGCGAGAAATTCCGGCGCACTTTTATCCGGCCGACTGACGGAACATCAGCACGACAGGAGCGGGCACATGGGCGACAACGTCGTTTACAAGATATTGAAAGACCACCTCGTCGAGGGAGAGATCGCCCCGGGTAGCGAGATCGGCATACGCATCGACCAGACCCTCACGCAGGACGCAACGGGCACCATGGCCTATCTCCAGTTCGAGGCGATGGGCATACCGCGCGTGCGAACCGAGATCTCGGTCTCCTATGTCGACCATAACACGCTCCAGACCGGTTTCGAGAACTCGGATGACCACCGTTATCTCCAGACCATGAATGCCAATTACGGGATTCATTATTCGCGGGCCGGCAACGGGATATGCCATCAGGTGCATCTCGAGCGCTTCGGCAGGCCCGGCGCGACGCTTTTGGGATCGGATTCCCATACGCCCACCGGCGGCGGGATCGGCATGATCGCCATCGGCGCGGGGGGCCTCGACGTGGCGGTGGCGATGGGCGGCGGGCCGTTTTTTCTGGCATGTCCCCGCGTGGTCAATGTACGCCTTATCGGCAGGCTCCGTCCCTGGGTGAGCGCCAAGGACATCATTCTCCGAGTGCTCTCGATACTTACGACCAGGGGCAATGTCGGCACGATGATCGAATATACGGGCCCCGGCGTCGCGACGCTTTCGGTCCCCGAACGCGCCACGATCACCAACATGGGGGCCGAACTCGGCGTCACCACGTCCGTTTTCCCGAGCGACGGAATCACCCGTGAGTTTCTGCGCGCGCAGGCAAGGGAAGGCGCCTGGCGCGAGCTGCTGCCCGATTCCGGAGCGGTGTACGAACGTACCATCGAAATCGACCTGGCGACGCTCGAGCCGATGATCGCATGCCCGCATTCACCCGACAATATCGAGGGAATCTCCACGCTCAAGGGGATGAAGATTCAGCAGGTGGCCATCGGAAGCTGTACAAATTCCTCGTACCGGGATCTTGCCACCGTCGCGGCGATAGTGAAGGGGCGCAAGGTGCATCCCGATGTAAGCCTCGCCGTGGCGCCGGGCTCGCGCCAGGTCTTCGAGATGATCGCGCGCGACGGCTCGCTCGCCGACATGATCGCCGCGGGTGCGCGCATAATGGAATCGGCCTGCGGATTCTGCATCGGCGCCGGGCAGGCCCCGCAAACAGGGGGAGTGTCGCTTCGCACCAACAACCGCAATTTTGAGGGACGCTCCGGCACCAATTCCGCGCAGGTGTACCTGGTGAGCCCCGAGACGGCCGCCCTTTCGGCGCTTGCCGGCGAGCTCGTTGATCCCATGGACGTTTCTGCGGACATGTACCCGGCCGTGAACGCCCCTGAATCATTCATCATCGACGACAGCATGATCATTCCGCCGTCCGATAATACTGCTCCCGTCTTCCGGGGACCGAATATCGGCGAACCACCCTATACCGTCCCGCTCGCCGATGCGATCAGCGGCCAGGTCCAGCTTAAGGTGGGCGACAAGATAACCACCGACCATATCATGCCCGCCGGAGCGCGCCTCATCTATCGCTCCAACATCCCGAAATACGCCGAATACGTTTTCGAAAATGTCGACCCGAAATTCTCCACACGTGCGCTCGAGGGAAAATCGCGGGGCCTGTTCAGCGCAATTCTCGGAGGGCACAGCTACGGGCAGGGATCGAGCCGCGAACACGCGGCGATCTGTCCCATGTATCTGGGTGTCCGCATCGTAATGGCGAAGTCGTTCGAGCGCATTCACGCGGCGAACCTGGTTAATTTCGGCATACTGCCGCTCGTGCTCGCGGACGAATCGGATTACGAGCTCATTTCGCAGGGGCAGCAGTTCGCGGCAACGGGGCTTCATTCACGCATTATGGGAGAAGGCAGGATCGGCATACGGATAGATGGAAAAGAGTTCGAATTCGAACTTCAGGCCACGCGTCGTCAGCGCGAGATACTGATGGATGGAGGACTTCTAAACTACACGCGCTCCCGCATGCGATAACGGCGGGCAGGCGCCGTCGGGAATAAGGTCGATGATCTTGACGTTGACCGAACAGAAAGGAAGCCAGCCCTTTTTCTCTGCCTTGTCGTGCGAGATCACAAGGTGCGGCATGTACTCGGGCTCGAACGGCTCGCGCAGCAGCGCCCAGCCGATCTCCTTCATCAGCCGATTTCCCTTTCTGCTGTTACACCACCTGCACGCGCACACCAGGTTTTTCCAGCTCGCGAAGCCGTCGGTGAGTCCCTTACCCATAATCGACTCCCATCTGCTGCGGGGTATGACATGATCGACGGTAAGCTCGCGCATGGAATAGCGGCGTCCGCAGTACTGACATGCCATGTCGTCGCGGTAAATGACGTTAAGCTTGGAGAAGGCCACCTTTTTCCTCGGGAAGCTGCTGTAACCGACCACGGATATAACCGAGGGTATGCGGATCGAGAGCGACGGCGAGCGCACGAACCGGTCTTCCTCGATCACGGATATCGCCTTTTCGGAGGTCAGCAGACATATCGCCTCCTTCACCGAGGTGATCCGTATCGGGATGAATCCCGCGTTAAGCACCAGCACTTCCGAGGTCAGCATCTCTATCCGTCTCGTCACGTTAAAATTAAAAACCCATAGCTTTCGCTATGGGTTCGCGCCAGGCACCTTAGTGGTGAATGTGTTCCGTTTTTTTCGTTTACTCATCGCTTCCATGGCACGCACCCGCCTCAATGAGCGCCATACGACAGTCCTCCAATAATTAAAACTTTGGTCGATTTGTCAAGTTAATTTTTACCGCCGCCCGACCTGCCGCGTTGTGCTCCAGGATAATTTTTTCTTGAAAGATTCCATTTTTTACCGCACTATCGTTGTATCAACGAATGCATCACAGGGGCAGGGAAACCAAATGAAAAATAACAATATCAGGCGCACCGCATATTTCGCGTTGATCTTACTTCCGCTGGCCTTCACACTATCCTGCCAACTCGATGTCCCGATCCGCGAGATGACCCGCGCGAAAACCACGATCGGACGCGCGATAGAAGTGAAGGCCGAGAAGTTCGCTCCCGAGGAGTTAAAACAGGCCCAGGCCTCCCTGTTTAAAAGCCATGAATACATCGCCTCCGAGGACACCAAAAAAGCCGCCGAGGAGGCGCTGAAATCCATTAACCAGGCAGAGGCCGCAATCGCCAAGGCCCTTCCTCTCCTGGCCGCCGAGTCCATGGAAGGAGCCCGAAAGGAGTACGCCGAGGCGGAGGCGCTCTACGCCGAAAAACTGGCCCCCGAGGAATTCGCCGCGGCGGGGGATTCGCTTAAACTGGCGGTGGAGCGGTCATCCGAACAGGCCCACTGGGAGTCCCATCTTGCATCGCTCGAATCCAAACGGCAGAGCGCCGCTGCGAAATCAAAGGCCATGGCGGGCCTTCCCGGCATACGAAGCGAGATGGACCGCATCCGCACTGAGTCCGAACAGCTTAAAAAAAACCGTGGAACCGAATTCGCAGCCGCCGAGCTTACGGCCATCGATGAAAGGCTCGTAAAAGCGGAAGAAGCGCTGGCCCAGAACTCGATCAAAGAGGCCGCCGCAGCCCTGGCCGGATGTGACGAGCTTCTGGCCGCAGCCTCCGAAAAGACCTACGAGGCGCTTGCCCGCGAGAGTATTACCGCGGCCGAAGCCGCGCTCGTGAAGGCCAAAGGCTTCGGCGAGGTTATAGAATACGCGACTGAAATCCAGAGCGCCGGTACGCTTATCGGCGAGAGTAAAGCACACCTTGAAAACAGGGCCTTTCAGAATTCCATAGAAAAATCCGGGGAGGCCATCGCGATCCTGAACGCTATGGCGATCGCCATCGAAAAGAGGGCCGACGAGAAGCGGCTTGCCGCAGGAGAAAAACCCGGCGTAAAAAAGGATGATACGGCCTTACTATTCCCGGGGGATGACGATACGACTTACATCCAACCCTCGGTTAAGGAATACGTCGTTAAATTTAACCCGAAAAAGCGGGACTGCCTGTGGCGCATATCGCTGTACGTCTACCGCGACGCACGTTTGTGGCCGCTCATCTACGTGGCCAATCGGGACAAGATCAAGGATCCCGACCTCATCTTCCCCGGACAGAAGTTCACCATACCTCCTGTCCCAAGAAAGAAGGCGGTAAAGGCCGCGGAGTCGGATGTCACAAAAGATGCATCCGAAAAAACCGACGAACAACCGGTCGATCCGGTTAAAAACGATAAAGCGGACCGTCCGTCGGAATAATCCGCGCTTGTTCCGACTGTCATTAGTCTGTTTTTTACTGCTGCTCCCGGCCGATCTACTCGCGCGGGACATCAACCTGGACGAACTCTATTTCAAGAAGGATTCGCTCCGCGCCGAGCGTCTCGCCATACTAAAGCTTGACGCCTATCAGAGCGTGCAGGCGCACCTGGTGGACCGGGATGTCGTATTCGCGGGATGGTTGTCCGGGTCGGATCTCTTCTATATCCAGGAAGTCCCCGGTCTCTCCGTCAACATTCTCTTTCAGTACAATGCATACAGGCAGCGACGTACCGAGCGCTCCCGCATTCCGGGTGTCCTTACCGCTGCGCGCGCGAGCCCTGATGGAAGCTTTATCGCCCTCAAGCGACTGATACGCAAGGAGGACGTCGTTCCGAGCGGCGAGACCGTCATCTACTCATTCAGAACGGGAAAGACAGGCATACTGCCCACGCAGACCGGTTTCCTCGACTTCGATATCCCGTCGGGGGAACCGGCCATAGTCTATGAGTCCTCCGCCGGAATCACCGAGTACCATCCCGATACCGGCAGAACCAGGCTTCTTATCGAAAAGCGGCGATATGCCGACATCGCCGTACCGGGCGCCACAACCATGGCGCTGCTTTCCCCGGACCGGCGTAACACGCTAGTCATCAGTGGAGGCGGCGGCAGCTATGCGGCACGGCTCTACGGCGTCAGAACATCCTTCCCGATCCCGGGCATCAGTTCGGCCTCCGAGACATTCTGGGTGGACGCGCATACCATCGCTTTCCGCTCGGGGTCGCCAGGCAGTTTTTCGGTACGCCGCTATGATGTGCGCAGCAGAACCGCCTCCACGCTGCTCTCCTCGTCGCTGAACACCTCGCTTACCTACTCTCCTCACGCCGCAACGCTTTCGTTTCTCAACGACCAGGTGATCTGTCTACATACCATCCGCGATGGAAAAACCCTGATCACCGGAATCGAAGGGGAGGACGTGAGTATACCGGCTACCGGCAGCCGTTTTATCTCGCTCTTCAACCGACGCCTCTTCATCGTTAACATCGAGCTCATTAAAAGAAACGAACTCCTGTTGAGAAGGTCATGGGCCTCGATCCTCGCCTCCTACAGGGAACTCTCCCTCGACAAGCGATACTGGGAAAATGAATATTCGCTTGATTATATCCGCCGGAAGATTAGGCTGTACTCGTCGCTCATCGACGGCTAATCCGCGCTTCCGGAGGGCACATGGACCGAAACCTCGCACTTGAAGTGGTGCGCGTCACCGAAGCGGCCGCGCTGTACGCAAGCCGGCTGATGGGAAGGGGTGACGCAGAACTTGCCAATCGTGCGGCCACCGAGGCCATGGCTCAGGTTTTTTTATCGGTCTCGATACGGGGTCGGATCGTAAGCGGCGGCGAATACGGCAACAGTCCGTTCGCCAGGGGAATGATCGTCGGCACCAACTCCGGTTCCGAAGTCGATATTGCCATCGATCCACTCGACGGCAAAACAACCTGTGCGAACGGCGGTAACAACGCGATTACCGCAATCGCCATGGGCGAAAAAGACTCCCTTTTCAGTGCACCCCAGATCTATATGGAAAAGATCGCCGTCGGACCCGAGGCGAGGGGCGTCGTGGACATCACCCAGCCTCCAGAGATAAACATTAAAAGAGTAGCGCGCGCAAAGGACAAATATATCGAAGATGTAACCGTATGCGTGCTCGACCGCGAACGCCACCGCGACCTGATCGCGGACATCAGGCAAACGGGTGCGCGCATCAAACTCATCAATGACGGCGACATCTCGGGTGCGGTGGCGACGGCCATGGACGGCAAGGCGATCGATATCCTGATGGGAAGCGGCGGTGCGATGCAGGGAGTGGTTGCCGCTGCGGCGCTTAAATGCCTCGGGGGAGACCTCCAGGCCCGCTTCGTCTACCGTAACGAGGACGACAAAAGAATGGTGCTCGACACCGGGGAGAAAGACCTTGACAGGATATACGGCATCGGCGATATGGCGAAG
>JBFZEY010000174.1:0-6597 GCA_041306625.1 Spirochaetota bacterium
TTTCGAGACGTTGAGCGCGTGTATCACTTCTTTTCTCCGTTCGTAATGATGACCGCGTCGGCCGGCATGCCCGGCTTCAGCGCCTGGTCCGGATTGTCGATCGCGATCTTCACCGCGAAGACCAGCTTGACGCGCTCCTCCTTCGTCTGGATGGTCTTGGGCGTGAACTCGGCCTTGTTGGAGATCGCGACCACCCTTGCCGGGAACGCCCTGCCGGGAAACGAGTCCACGTACACCTCCGCTTTCTGTCCCAGCTTAACCAGGCCCAGCTTAACCTCGTTGACGTAGACATACATCCACGGCCGTGTGATGTCCGCGACCGTGACGATCGGCGTTCCCGGAAAGGCCATCTCGCCGACCTCGAGGTTCGTGTCGAGCACAACGCCGCCGATCGGCGAATGGAGGACGGCATTGGTTATCGAGGCCGACACCTGCTCGTGCGCGGCGCGGGCCACACGATAGGCCGTCTCGGCGTTGTCCAGGTCCCTCCGCGAAACCGAGCCCGAGGCGAACAGCGCTTTTATGCGGGCCAGGTTGCGCTCGGCGTTGGTGAGATTGGCCTGCGCGGAGTTCCGCTGCGCGGACAGCTCGTCGTACTCGAGGCGCACCAGAAGCTCGCCACGCCCGACCGCCTCCCCCTCCGCCTTCGGAAGGCTCCCGACGCGACCGGCTATCTTCGAGCTCATCTCTATCTCGGTTACCTCCACGGTGCCCGAGCCCTCTATACGCGCGTCGTCCTTCCCGATATGGCGGAACACCTCGAAGTAAAGCGTCGAAACGACAAGCGCCGAAGCCGCAAGCGCGAGCGGGATTATTTTTTCCCTGTTCATTTTCGTACATCCTCCATTATGATGCTGTCGTCGTCCGAACCGACTTCCCTCTTGAGCTCGGCAAGAGAGCCGTAATAGGCGTTGATCGCATTGATGTAGCCGGCGCGCGCGTTGGTGCGGGCGAGCTCGGCCGAAAGGAGCTCCGAATTCTTGATGACACCGGCGCGGTAGCTCTCCCGCGCAATCCGGAGGCCCTCCTCGGCGGTGGACACGTTGTCCTTCTGCGACCTGATCGTCAGGCAGGCGGTGACCAGGCGCGAGTATTCGGCGTTAACCGATATCGCGATACGCCGTTTAAGCTGCTCGAGCCGTTCACCCGCCTCCCTCTCCCTTCCCTCCGCTTCGCGCTCCAGCGCCCGGGTCTGATCGACCGGAATGAGCGCCCCCCAGCGATAGGTCGCCGCCGCGCGGACCTGCCAGGTCGTCTGCCAGTCCTCGCTCCCGGAAATCTGCGAAAAATCCGGGGACATCGCCGGCGGCATCCCGAGGTCGACCTGATTGGGGAGATACATGGTGCGCCCGTACGAGCCGCTCACCGAGAAGGTGGGCCACAGGTAGAGCGAGCTCTGCGCCATCCTCGTGTGCGACTCGGCATCGCGCTTCATTTCGATCTGGATGATCTCCGGCCGGTTCCGGAGTGCCGTGCGCACCAGCGTCTGCTTTTTGCCGGCATGATCACCCGCGGGCATCCGGTACGATTCGCTTTCCAGCACAGACCCGTCCGGGACGTGGCGCACGGTGCCGCTCCCGAGATGGAAATTAAAGGTGTCGAGCATGAGGGCGTAATTGTTCTCGGCCTCAAGGAGCAGCGGCTCCTGGCTCTTGAGCTGTACCTGGGCCTGGAGAAGCTCGAATCGCGGGACGCTGCCGGTGCGGAAGAGGTTCTCGACGTCCCTTAGGTTCGACTTCAAAAGATCGAGCGATTCCCTGCGCAGCGTTATCATCTCGCCCGCGACAAGCGCTCCAAAGTAGCTCCTGATGACCGCGGACTCGGCCTCTCCCTTCACGCGCCGCACCTCCTCCCTCGCCGCCGTGTACGCGGCCCGGGAGGCGGCAAGCGAATTATAGAGGACGCCCGGGTTGACACCAAGGCGGATCTGGACGAACCTGATGTCGTACTGCCCGTCCGTAAGGCTCATGAACCCGCTCTCGGCGTACTGTCGCGAGAGCGATGCCTCCGATTCGAGCACCGGGAAGAGTTTCCCCCACTCGCCTTTCACGCGCTCCTTCGCCTGCGCGAGCCTCGTGAGGGCGATCCGGTAGTCCTGGTTGCTCGCCAGTGCGATGCGTACCGCCTCGTCCACGGCAAGTTTTCGCGGGGCGTTATCCGACGCGAATGCCCGTGCCGTCGCGCCGAGCACGATCGCCACGGTTATCAGCGCGATGCGCGCAAACCCATCTCTTTTTGCCATCTTCATCGCGACCTCCCGCCGGATTCAATTCCGTTTTTAAGTATGTTCATGAGATTGCTCTCGAATCGCGCCATATAATCGCCCTGGAACGCCATCTTCTCGATCATGGTTCCCTGCATCGGAATCTGGATAATGTTGAAAAAGATGATCCCTCCGATGATCTGCATAAACGTATAGAGTGGATCAAGATCGCGGCGAAGCTCACCCCTCTCCTGCGCCAGGCGCAGAATCGGCTCGATCTTCGAGATGACCGGTAGTACCAGGCGGGGGATGGCGAGCTTTTTAAAAAACTTGCCTCCGCTGGCGATCTCCCTGAGCATGGTGCGCAGAATGTTGCGGTCCACGATGGTGAGCGTTTCGATATAGCGGTGAATTATCGAATACAGTTGCTCGCGCGGGCCGCTCTCCTCCGCGATGACCCCGACCACGCGTTCGTATATCATGCCCGCGAGATCGGTAACAATACGCTCGTAAAGCGCCTCCTTGCTTTTGAAATGATAATAGATCATGGCCTTGTTGACCTTCGCGGTCCTGGCGATGCGGTCGACGCGCGCGCCGTCGAAGCCGTGTTCGGCGAACTCTCTGCGCGCCGCCGCGAGTACCTTTGACTCACTCGTCTGTTTGAACGTTTTTTCCATCATTCTCTCCTCATTCGCGTTCAGAATCCCGACAGCCGCTCGACAAGGGAGCCTAAGCCGAGCGAAAGAAGCACCACCGGTACGTACAGCACCAGACCCGCAACAGCCGCATAGGCGGCCCCTCTAGCGGTTACAAGCCCCTCGCGGAAAGCGCGGCGAAACAGCACAAGCGTAAAGGGGATGTTGACGAGCACAGCGGTAAAAATACCCGGCGCGGCCTCGCCCGTATGAATCGTTATCGCTATATGGCTGAAGGCGTTAAAAAACAGGATCGACTGAATCCAGAGCGGAACATATGCCCAGACACCCCGTCCGAGTCTGTTCACCGCCAGAAAGCACAGGACAAAGGCCGCGGCCGTAATGAGTACGAGCGCCGACAGAAACTGCACCTGCGTGACTGAATGAAATCCTGCCATGTGCCGTGCCGAAAACCCCACCATGGAAAGCGCCTCCTCGGCGTTGTGCAGCGCGAAGAGAAAGGGAAGCGCCCGTACCATGCCGGCAAAATCCATTGTAAGCGGAACCCATTTCATACAGCTACCCGACTAAACGGTTATTTAAACTAACTATTTAGTTAACAATGTAGCAAAACCGGCTTCTCGTGTCAACTTTTTTTTGAAACAATGCGCCTGCCCGGGGGTCTTTTTTACCCGTACCCGAGGTAATACTCTTGACAGGCGGTGGACCGGCCGGTTTAAATCGGTGGTCGTCGAGAGGCATCCGCGAACCATAGCTAAGAAAATACGAGGCGCCCATGTATCCAATACTCTTCCAGTACAAGTTCATTTCCATCGGCGGCTACGGCGTCATGCTGGGCACCGGTTTTTATCTGGCATTTCTTCTGTTCGAGCGCGAACTGAAGCTCAGGGACATGGACCCGGAGATCGCGTACAGGGTTCTGCTGGCAGCCATCCCCGGCGGCATCATCGGTTCAAAGATTTTCCACATACTCGAGCATCTCGACGAGTTCGCCGCAGACCCGGCGGGAATGATCTTCTCGGGGGCGGGGCTTTCCGCCTACGGCGGCTTCCTCCTCTCCTTTCTCCTGGCCTGGTGGATCATCAAGCGAAGCGGCGAGCCCTTCTTCAAGGTCGCCGATGCCGCGGCGCCTTCGATGGCGCTTGGCTATTGCTTCGGCCGCTTCGGCTGTCATGTCGCCGGCGACGGATGCTACGGCATCGAGACCTCGTCAATCTGGGGAACGGCCTATCCGAACGGCATCGTACCGACCACCGCCGCGGTCTATCCAACACCGCTTTTCGAGGTGTTTTTTTCCTTTCTTGTACTCGCGCTTCTCATGCAGCTCAGAAAAAAGGGGCTGGCGGATGGAAAGCTCTTCTTTCTCTATCTCATCCTCAACGGTCTTCCCCGCTTTCTGGTCGAGTTCATCAGGCTGAACCCCAGGGGCGCCATGGGTCTTTCGCAGGCGCAGTTTATCGGGATACTGTTCATACTGGGGGGACTGGCGGGCTGGTATTATAGCGGGAGGCGCGCGGCCACGGCCTGAGCAGTACCGCCCGAGGATTATCCGCCAAGGGTCGCCGACATCTTTTCAATGACCCTGCGGATGAACACGCTTCCCTCGAGGAAGCCACGATAAAGGAAACGAGAGCGCATGGCGACGCGCTCGTCGTTCCCGACGGCATTCTCTCCCTCGTCGACCTCGTAGCCCTCGGTGATCGTATGGATGACGCGCTGCGCGGTAAAGCTTATCATGTCCTTCAGCGCGTCCAGCGATTCGATAGTCCTGTCGGCCTCCGAGAGTTTCTTTAACAGGTATTCCATCTTCGTGCGGTCGCGGTTCGAGGCGGCAAGCACCGAGCGGAGCTCCTCGGAATTGCGCACGGCCCGCTCCAGAATCGGCACCAGCGCGTCCAGCTCTCCCAGCATGGCGGTACAGCGTCGTTTGATCCCCCGCCTCACCTCCTCCGGGTCGCGGAGCGCGCTCCTGCCCGCTTCGAACGCCCCGTCAACCAGTCCGAAGATATCAACCCTGGAGTCACCGAAGCGGAGATCCCCGGCCGGAACATGGCTCAATCCCTTTATGCGGGCCCCGTCAAAGGTGGCGTTTACGAGTAGCGGATCCTTGCGCTTCTCAAACCAGGAAAGGAATATCATCATCTTCTGGTTTGTATGAACCAGCGAGGTGCGTATGCCCTGCACCAGTATGGCCGGGAGCGCGGTAAGCTGGAAGCGGTTGAACATGAATGGCGTAAAAAACCTCCCCGTACGAAGAAAAACCTGCTCGTCGAGATATGACCCGCGCGCGTGGGCGAGACCTCCCGTAAAGGCCAGGTCCTGACCCACCAGCACTACCGATGAAACGCCGAGCCTCCTGGCAAAATCGTACGCGTTGGTTGAAACCGAGCCCCCGTAGGCCAGTTCGCCTTTGGGTCCGGTGGCCTCCTCGATCCATTTGAGCATGGGGAATGCCATCCCCGCAAGCGCGCGCCGCCCCCGGAACAGGCGGAATACCGAGGGATGCACCGTGGGATCGGCCACCAGCACGGTCCTGCCTCCGGTATCGCCCTCGAAATAGCGGGCATTGATGAGCTGAGGATCCACCGATACGCAGAAGTGCGGCATGATCCCGTGTTTTTTCAATATGCCGTACGAGGTATCCACCGCAATGACCACCGCGCGGTCCGCGTTCGCACGGATGAAGCCGATACTGTCCGACAGCGACGGCCCCGCCGCGGCGACGATGGCCGGAAGCCCCTCGAATTTTCCGTAAAAGGCCCCGGCCCCGGGGTTATCGACGAACATCCCGGCGTTGCGCGCGATGTTCGCCCCCCAGGTTCGCTCGAACTTCGCGAGTGTGGCGATATTCACTTCCTTCGCGGAGAGATAGGATTTCGCGATCCGGTGCAGGTTCGAGTAATACGACGGCGCGATCTGGAACGATCCCCGGTGGGTGAGGAATGAGACCCGGTAAGTGGACTTTCCGCGCAGAATATCCGCCAGTCCATCCTCCGTGGGGTCGACCAGGATGTGCAGCCGTTCATCGGCAAGCAGTTTTGAAAGATCGCGGTGAGCGATAGCCGATCGGATCATGGCGGCGCTCTGCTCGAGAACCAGCACGACGGCATCTCCGGAAATGCGTTCGAGGAGTTCCGCCAGATGATAGGCGAAACCGAAGCCGAATACGATGAAGAGGTTGAAGTGTCCCGGCTCTATGCCGGCGATGAAGCGGGCGGCCTCCGTTACGGGATCGTACCTGCTGTGAACGGAGATGGCGCCGCCCTCCTGCGCAATCTCGGGCACCGGAGCGCCCCCGCGCGAGAGCGATACGCGAATGCGGGGGTCGTCTGCCGCTCCCGAGACGGCGAGGTTGACCTGGACATGACGGCGCTTGAGGATCGCCATATTTTTATCAAACAGTTCGGTCATTGTTCTTCGAAATACAGTATGATCTTCCGGCGGTGTCCGACCGGGCTTCCCGGTTCGGGCGACTGACGGCGGACAACGCCCCTGCCCACCAGCGAATATTCGACCATGGCCTCCTTTCGTAAAACCGCAAGCGTCCGGGTCGCCTCCCCGAGCCGCATCCCCCGAAAATCCGGCATCACTCCACGATGAAGTACGGTCGTTCGCGTCGCTCCCTTCAGCGGATTGCCGGGAGCGAGATGTCCCTTTTTTACGCCCCTGTACGGCAGAATCCGCCCGGCGATCCGCGCGAACACCGGCGAGGCCGCCGCGCCGCCGGAAACGCTTTCC
>JBFZEY010000175.1:0-2978 GCA_041306625.1 Spirochaetota bacterium
TGAAAGAGCTCCTTGGAGCGGCATGCAAGATTGTACCCGATTTGCGCGTGCTCCTTCATCTTCTCGAATTCTTCCTCCGTGAGCTTCCTGGGTTTGAACAGTATCTTGTCCGGGATGCCGACCTTTCCCATGTCGTGTACCTTGGCGAGAAGGATCAGATTCTTTTTCTGGTCGTCGGGGAGATTTATCCTGTCCGCGATCAGTTCCGCCATTACAGAGAGCCGGTCTGCATGCCCCTGCGACACGAAGTCGCGTTCCGAAAGCGCGGAAAGCAGTATGTCTATCACCTTGCTTTTCTGGCTGCCGGCATGTATGAGCTTGTACTCGTACATGTTCTAGTCCGCTCTCTGAAAGATGTCATATATGGTTTCCCCGGGCTCGCCCTGTGACGTCGCCACCCCGATCGACATGTTCAGTTTGACCGACGGCTCCTCTTTGTTGTACGAGCCGATCGATTTCGAAATTCTGTTTTTCTTCGCAAGGGCCGCCTTGTTGTCGACGCCCGGCAGTATGATGCAGAATTCGTCCCCGCCGATTCTCGCGACGATGTCCACCTGCCTGAAGCTCTCGGAGATGATTTTGGCCGCGGATATCAGAAGGTCGTCGCCCGCCTTGTGCCCGAGCGTGTCATTGACGATTTTCAGCCCGTCTATATCGATGAGAATAATGCTGACGGGAGCGGATCGAACAAGATCCTTGCCCAGGCGCGTCATCTGCTCCGAAAAATAATCCCTGTTGTAAAGGCCCGTGAGGCCGTCGTGAAAACTCTTGTATTCGAAGTGCTCCTTGCTCTCCTGAAGCGCCTTTTCCATTTTTCTGCGTTCGGTGATGTCTTCGATGGCGAGGAGAATCATGTCCGCCGCGCTCGATTCGCCCTTTATCTTTCTCGCGTTAAGTAGCATCGTCCGCCGTCCGATGACGGGAAAAACCTGTTCGACCTCGAAGTCGTCGAACGAGATGTCGGTGCGCAGCGACTCCTCGAGAAGCTTGCGCAGCTCGGGGATGTCCCACTGCCGATTGCCGAGGTCGAAGATGAACCGCCCGTCGGTTTCTTCGGGCTTTACCTTGAATATCCTGTAAAAGGAGTGATTGGCGGAGAGCACTTTAAGATCCGAACCGAGCACGAGCAGCGGTTCGCGGATGGTTTCAACGATGCTGTCGGAAAATTCCCGGGCTTTCCTGATTGCTCGTTCGTCCCGCTTGCGCTCGGTGACGTCGCGAATGTTGCATTGGATCACCTTGCCGTGGTTGATCTGATAGACGTTGCTGACGAATTCCACTTCCACCAGTCGCCCGTCCTTTGTCTCGAGCGGCAGGTCTTCGTACCGTACGTATTCTTTCGTCTGCAGTTCAAGGAAGGCGTTTTTGCATTCCTTGACATTCTTCGTGGGGCCTATCTGCCAGAGTTTTTTTCCTATGAAATCCTCGTGCGGGTAACCCAGCAGATCGATCAGAAACGGGTTGACGTCGTCGATTTTTCCCGTGGCCGCGTCGAGGATCAATATCCCGTCCTTCGCCGTCTCGAACAGTCTGCGATACCGCGCTTCGGAGGCTTCCAGCTCATCCGCCGCATTTCGTGGTTCATTTGTGCCGGTCATGAAAGAAGAGTACGCCCCCGGGGCGGATATTGTCCACCATAAAGTATTCGTGTCGGGGGCCGCGCGGCACGCCCATAATCCAAATGCACGGCGACATCCCGCGTAAGGGAAATTTCAAGTGGATATGCCGGGGCCGCATAGATATAATCGACACGTCATGGAAAAAGGAATTTCATGAGGGATATTTTCAGGCCATTCTCTTGCCGGGGATTAATGACTCGAAAAACAATCCGGACTTAGGCGGAAACGATGCTGAAAATAATTGTTATATTACTGACGGTTCTTGCTTTCGCGGCCTGCGGCGGGAAAACGCCCGATGGTTCCAGGAAGAAATTGACTCAGGCGCAGCGCGACAGCGTGCTTTCCGAGACGAACCTTCCCGGAGCGAAGGCGGCAGGAAAAGCGATTGCCGTATCCGATTCCGCGTCGGCACGGTCGGACAGGCTGAATAAGGCGACGGAATAACAGGATGGGAGGGGCCCTGAAGCCTTTTTGACGATGGGAGCGGCCCCGTAACCTTTTTTGCAACGGAAGCGGTTTCGGCGTCCGCATGGGGCGTCTTTCATGCATTATCGACGGTGAATAATTATGTTCGATCGCGTGAAGAAGAGAATCCGGATCATGCGGATTATCGCCGGGAAAGAGATAAAAGAGCTATCGCGCGATAACCTTTTCAGGGTATGGGCAATTTCCGTCTTCGCCGTTGTGGCGGGTCTGAATATATTTGCCACAATGCCCATACACAATATTAAGAAATCGATGTGGGTTGCGGCGGTTTTTTTGAGACCGGCCCGCGGCGCGGAACTCGTGCCTTCGACGTTTCCGGCCGCCTTTACGGTGGTTTCGACGATACTTCTGTCCCTTGCCGTCCACATCGCATCCTTTAAAACGGTCCGAAAAGACTATGCTCTGGATTCGAACAGGGTATTTCAGGCCAGGGAGTATCCGAACCTGGCCTGGCTTGCGGGAAAGGCCGCGGGAATACTGACCGCATTCATGTTCGTCACGGCCGTGACCCTGATCCCGGCCCTTCTTTACAATATCTTCGATCCTGACGCAACCGTCGATCTTGCAGGATATCTCTTTTATCCGATAGCCGTTTCCATTCCCGCTTATTGTTTCATCATCGGCGTTTCGTTCCTCCTTGCAATGTTCGTGGGCAACCAGGTCCTGGCGACGACTTTTCTTGTCCTTCTCGGAGCGCTTGTCACGGAGTTTGTGACAAAACCGTATTGCTGGCTTCTCGATCCGTTCGCGGTCAGACTGCCGATACTGAAATCCGAAATCGCGGGATTTCCCGACATGGCCGGAATAATCCTCTCGAGATCGATCCCCCTTATTATTGGTGTATCGGCTCTGGCGGCGGCATCTCTTTTATAC
>JBFZEY010000176.1:0-3875 GCA_041306625.1 Spirochaetota bacterium
CTCGCGCGGATGGACATCGAGAAGCGTGCCGCCCCCGCGAGGAGGTCGATGCCGGCCAGTATGGAGAGGTTTTCCACGAGTCCAACGGCGCCGTTTCCCACCTCCTGGGAAAGCTCGCGCATGATGCGCGATGTTTCAATCTGGAGGTCGAAGTTGAGCCCGATAAGGCGGTTGTTGAACGGCTGGATTTCCTCGGGCTCAATGAAGAGCGTGGCGCCGCTGGCCGAAACATCGAGGCCGGCGCCGCGGACCCGGCTTCGCATGGTCGATTTAACGAGGAGTACATAGCGGTCGTTCCGCGTGGTGAATACCTTCTCCTGCAGCGCCTTTTCAAGCGCGGCGGAGTGGACCATCGCGTTCATGCGCTTCTCGATTTCACCGCGCGTCTCGTAAATATCGCTTCGGATGCGCCGAAGTTTCGGGAACCTCCCGTCGTTCAGCTCGCCGTTGTCGGTGATCGCGGGGATGAGGACCTCCCCCTCCCTTTTAAGGGGATCGAGACGCTCGCGCTCCTCGGCCAGTGAGGGGAGCTCGTCGGCGCGCTGTTTCAGGAAGGCCTGTACGCGCTGTGACGCCATGATGAACGAGCGCAGCGTGAAGAGTTCGGGAAGCCCGAGCACCGCCCCCTTTGCCGCGCGGTTCGCGGGGTCTTCGATGTCGCGAAGTCCCCTGAAGTCGAACGATCCGCCGCGCTCGATGAGACCGCGTATTTCGCTTATCCTGCGCAGACGCTTTCGAATGAGATCGGGGGACAGCGGAACAAGCCCGGCGGCGGCCTTTTTGCCCGGATCGGAGGCGCACCTCGCCGAGATTTCCGTAACGATCGAATCCCACTCGAGTACCGAGCGGAGTCGCTCGCCGGCATGCTTGCTCATTTAGCCGGAGTCCCGCCGGAGGCCTGTTCCGGCTTTTTCGGGAACAGGAGCGATACAATTATGGAAACGAACAGCACGCCAGCGATAACGCCGAGGGCGATGATGATCGGTATCTTGACAATGTCGGAGAGGATCATTTTAAAGCCCACAAAAACAAGGATAAAGGCGAGGCCGTAATTCAGATAATGGAAAAGCTGCATAACGCCCGCAATGGCGAAATACAGGGCCCGTAACCCGAGGATGGCGAATACGTTCGAGGTGTATACGATGAAGGGATCGTGGCTGATCGCCAGCACCGCAGGAATCGAATCCACCGCAAAAACGACATCGGTGGTCTCTATTACAAGCAGTACGATAAGAAGGGGCGTCGCCGCTATACGTCCCGAGGTCCGAACGAAGAAGCGGTGTCCCTCGAATTTTTTGGTCACCGGCATGAACCGGCGGAACATTATCAGAACGGGATTTTTTTCCGGATGTATCTCTTTTTCCTTCTCCAGCGCCATTTTTATCCCGATGAGGATGAGAAAAGCGCCGAAAATGTAAATGATCCAGTGAATTCGCGTGATGAGCGCAACGCCGACCAGGATGAACACCGCGCGCATGATGAGCGCGCCAAGGATCCCCCAGAACAGGACTCTGTGCTGGTACTTCGCCGGGATGCCGAAGTAGGAAAAAACCATGAGGAAAACAAATATGTTGTCGATGCTCAGCGATTTCTCGATTAGATATGCGGTCAGGAACTCGAGCGCCTTATGCGATCCTTCGAAATAATAAACACCCGCGTTAAAGCAGAGGGCCAGTACGATCCAGAACCCGGTCCAGGCGAGCGCCTCGCGTACTTTTATCTCGTGATCGTCTTTTTGAAGCACTTTTAGGTCGAGCACCAGCAGGCCGACGATGAAGAGCACGAAGCCGCCCCAGAGGAGATATGGATTTACCATCTTTTTACCTTCTTATGCCGCGGTGATAAGCGGCGAGATATGATTTCTGGCTGGTATTTCGACCGGCCGGCACCTGATGAAACGCATTTCAGGAGATTCACGGTATTCATTCAAGCATTAATTAAACGAACGCCGGGAGTGCTCATATCCATTTCTTCTTTTTAAAATAAACGAACATGGATACTCCGATCGCCGCCATGAGGGCGATCACCACGAAGTAGGCACCTTTCCACTCGAGCTCGGGCATGAAGCGGAAGTTCATACCATAAACGCCGGCGATGAAGCTGAGCGGTATAAAGATCGTCGTGATGACGGTAAGGAGCTTCATTACCTCGTTAAGGCGGTTGTTCACGCTGGTAAGGTAGATGTCGAGCATGCCGGAAAGCATATCCCTGAGGAGCTCGATCGTGTCGATGACCTGGACGATATGGTCGTGTATGTCTTTAAGGTACACGAAAGTGGAATCGTTGAACGCTCCGCCCTCTCCGCGCTCCAGTCTCGAAATGACCTCGCGAAGCGGCCATACAGATTTTCTGAGGAAAATCATCTCGCTTTTCAGGGCGTGGATGCGGTGAATGGTCTCGCGCCTGGGGTCGCTCAACAGTTCATCCTCCAGTGCCTCGATCCGATCCCCCAGCCTCTCCAGTATGCCGAAATAGTTGTCCACGACGGAATCGATTATCGCGTAAACTAGAAAGTCCGCGCCGAGCTTTCGAATCCTGCCGCGATCATTGATGATGCGGTCGATTACCGGGAGGAAGTCGTCTCCCTCTATTTCCTGAAAAGTTATAACGGTGTCACCCTTAAGCACCAGGCTTATCTGCTCGGCGGTGATTTCGTCGCGGGCCTCGTTATAGTGCAGCGCTTTCAACACGAGGAACGAGTAATCTCCCCAGTCGTCCAGTTTCGGACGCTGGCTGGTGTTCAGGATGTCTTCCATTACCAGCGGATGGAAGTCGTAAAGGCTTCCGGCCTCCGCTACCACGTCGACGCGATCGATGCCCACGATGTCGATCCAGCGCACGGTGGGGTTCTCGATCTGCGAACTGCACGCGGCGACGCTTTCAGTGTCGCAGATGTTATAGCGGGTTTCGTTGTACTCGATGACGAGTATTTTCGTAATCTCGGTTTTTCTGTCGCCGACATGAACGAGAGTGCCCGGCGGGAGCCCCCTCTTTTTTGACACCTTTCCCGTGAGTTTTCTCATTGGCGTTCCCCGGCAGTCATGATCGTGCTGAAAAATCAGTTTACACTAACCTACTCATCCGCTGATCCGCAGTCGCACCCGCGTGGCGCCCCAGTTCGCGCCGTCATCCCCGAATTCCTCGACGTCGGGGTTTTTGCCGAGCTCATCGAGGACCATCTTCTTGATGACCGATCTTCCCCTTCCGTGCACGATCCGTACATCGGCTATACACCGTTTCACTGAAATGTCAATAAATTCCCTGAGCACCGCCTTCGCGTCGCGGGGATGAAAGTGATGGAGGTCTATCTCGCCGTCCAGGTCGATTTCGACGGGTTTATCGTTCATCGACGGGGAATCCTCCGTGCGGGATGTTGTGCCGGCGCCGGAAGGCGGCCGCGGGTGTATTTACCAGACGAACAGCAGCGGGTCGATCATCTGGCCGTGGCGCATGGTCATGAAGTGAAGGTGTGGCCCCGTGGAGCGGCCGGTCGAGCCCACGAGGGCGATGATGTCCTTCCTGGTGACCCAGTCACCGCGCTTTGCCTTTATCGAGGAGCAGTGCCCGTACCAGGTGACGTAACCGTCCCAGTGCTGCACCACCACGGTCTGGCCGTAGCCGTCCATCCAGCCCGTAAACGATACCATCCCCTCGCGCGCGGGACGGATGGGGGTCCCCATACGCGTCATGATATCGATGCCGTTGTGAAAGGCCATACCTTCGAACATCGGGTCCACGCGGTCTCCGTAGAGCGAGGAATAGAGGCCCCCGCGGATCGGGTTCTGGAATATCCGCCTGATATTGTACAGCGCCTGGAGCTTCTCGCTTACCAGCGCCGGGCGGGCGTCGGGGAGAAAGGCGAAACGGATGTCGTC